>CAMVYG010000053.1 GCA_947171615.1 uncultured Clostridia bacterium | reverse complement strand
AAAAAGGAAAGCGGCAATCGGCTGCAACCACCGGCACAAATTCCGAAAAAAGGAATGGGAGATTTTTATGGCAAAGATCGCGGTACGGCGCATCAATGAATGGGACGGCCCCTCCATGCTGAAAATTTACAGCCCCTATACCGGCACGCCCTATGCCCCGGAGCAAACGCCACCGGAGCTGCAAGCGTACATTGCCCGGATCGATACCTATACCTACGGCCTGGGCTGGCTCCTGTGCGAGATCGATTCCACCCCCGCGGGCTTTTGCCATCTCACAGAGGACCGAACCGACCCGAAAAATCTGTTTTCGGTGGAATTTCAGCTCTATGTCAAGCCGGAATTCCAGAGAAAGGGCGTGGGAACCGCCTTGTGGACTCTGATGCGGGATATGATGGAGCTTGGCAGCCGCAGGCAGGTGTTTGCGGGGATCGATCCCCGCAACAAAGAAGCCCTGGCTTTTTTTCAGGCCATGGGCTTTTCCCCGGCAGGGGAAACAGCAGAGGGAGAAACCCTGCTGCGGTATACTCTGACCCCTGCCGACCCGGAAGCGGAGCGGCCCATTAAGCCCTATCTTCTGGAAAATGTAGACTATGAAGCCGCCAGAGAACGGGCGGCAAAGCTCGTAACGCTGTAAAAAGATTTCGGAGGCTTTTATATGCAGTACACAACCACTTATCAATCCCCTGTAGGGGATATTTTGCTTGCCGCCGATGAAGTTGGGCTGACGGGGCTTTGGTTTGAGGGAGAAAAGTATTATGCCCTTCATCTTGAGAAAGAGCACGAGGAAAAAGAAACCCCTGTGCTGATGGAAGCAAGGCGTTGGCTGGACGTTTATTTTTCCGGGAAAGAGCCTGATTTCATGCCGCCTCTTCACATGATGGGTACCCCCTTTCAAATGGAGGTGTGGGAGTTGCTGCGGAAGATTCCCTATGGAAAAACCACCACCTACGGTGAGCTTGCAAAGCAGATCGCCAAACAGCGGGGGCTTTCCAAAATGTCCGCCCAGGCTGTGGGCTTCGCTGTAGGACACAATGAGCTGTCTGTCATCGTTCCCTGCCATCGGGTAGTAGGCGCAAACGGCAGCCTTACAGGATATGCCGGCGGCATTGACAAAAAGCTCAAGCTGCTTTCCCTGGAAGGCATAGATACAGATAAGCTCTTTGTACCAAAATACAGCACCGCACCGTAAATAAAGAAAGCGAGCATCAGCTATGGAACAAAAACGCTGCGAATGGGTCAATCTCAACAATCCCAATTACATACGGTATCACGACAACGAATGGGGAAAGCCCAGCTATGACGACCACTATTTCTTTGAAATGCTGATCCTGGAATCCTTTCAGGCGGGGCTTAGCTGGGAATGTATTCTGAATAAGCGTGAGGCATTCCGAAAGGCCTTTGACAATTTTGACGTTTCCAGGGTTGCCACATACACCCCCGAAAAAATGGCAGAGCTTCTGGAAACGCCCGGCATTGTCCGCAACCGGCTGAAAATTGCCGCGGCGGTAAACAACGCCAGGCTCTTTTTGGCGATCCAGCGGGAATACGGCTCCTTTTCCTCGTATATCTGGGGATTTACAGAGGGAAAACAGGTAGTAAACCGGGACGGCGTACTTCGCGCCACCTCTCCCCTGTCCGACGCCATTTCAAAAGATCTGAAAAAGCGGGGCATGAAATTTGTGGGCTCCACCATTATCTACTCCTATTTACAGGCGGTAGGGGTCATCGACGACCACGACCCGGACTGCGCTTTTGGAAAGCTGTCTTGATCCTTCTGTTTCTTTTTTTGAACCGATGGCTAACATGAAAATTTTATACTTTCTCACTGCACTTATTGTCATTGCTGAGTAAAAGATCCTTCGGATCTTCTTGAAGAATCTCGATTAGCTGAGACTGACAGACAAAGAGATTTTTTAATCGCTGGCAAGATATTGTCGAGATCCTTCACCTTCGGTTCAGGATGACAATGCGTGGTGGAGGTTAGCACGATAAATCATAGCTTTCCATCCACTGTTTATTGAGCCTTCCCACAACGGAAAAGCCTTCTCCGCTGGGGGAAGGCTTTTTTGTTTCTAGCTGTTAGCGGTTAGTCGTTAGAAAGGATCAAGGCTTTTTCGAACAACTAACTACTAACAGCTAAAAACTAAATGGGTGCTGCGAATCACGGAGAAAAAACGGAAGAAAAAATTTCCAAAAGAAGCGGGAAAGCCATTGTCAAACCGGGGCTTTCATGATATGATATATATGATTTTGATAAAATAGGGAAGAATGGTGTTTTTTTAAGGAAAGCATTGAAGTTTCCCTGATTTCAACCCTTTTGTACCAAGTTCTTTTTTGAAAAATGCCCGAATCATTTCACAGCGAAGGGAGGTCAAACACATGAATCAAGAACCAAGCATCCTGCAAGTTGTTCTGATGGGCCTGATCACCGTTTTTGTTGTACTGATCTGCTTGATCGTTATCATCAAGCTCATGGGCCTCATTATGGCAAAGGTCGCGGAGAAAAAGGCTGTACCCGCTGCGGCTGCGGCTCCTGCTGTTCCGGCTCCCGGCATTTCACAGCCCGGCGATAAGCAAAAGCTGGTTGCTGCTGTTGCCGCCGCTATCGCGGAGGATATGGGCGCCGATGTGAACCATCTGAAAATTCATTCCATCCGTAAGCTGTGAGAATTGCTCCCGAAAATTTAACCTGAAAGAAACTGTAAAGAGAGGAATCTTATCATGAGAAAGTACAATGTGAATGTAAACGGCACTGCCTATGAAGTTACCGTAGAAGAAGTAAAGGGCGGCGCGGCCCCCGCTCCTGTTTCCGCTCCCGCTCCGGCGGCTGCTCCTGCTCCCGCCCCCGCTGCTGCCGGAGCAGGCGAACAGATCACCTCCCCCATGCCCGGCACCATTCTGGACGTGAAGGTCACTGCAGGCCAGGCCGTAAAATCCGGCGACGTACTGATGGTTCTGGAAGCTATGAAGATGGAAAATGAGATCATGGCTCCCAAGGACGGCACTGTTACCGCCGTATCTACCTCTAAGGGCGCAACCGTGGAGACCGGCACACTCCTTTGCACCATCGCATAAATGCGGTTTTGCCAAACAAACAAAAATAAGGAGTGACATTCATGGACGCAATTATGAGCTTTTTGCAAAGCACAGGATTTGCCGCCATTGCCGAGAATCCCCTGAGTCTGGTGATGATCGCCGTTTCCTGCGTTTTGCTGTATCTTGCCATTGTGAAAAAATTTGAGCCCCTGCTGCTTTTGCCCATTGCCTTCGGCATGCTGCTGACAAACCTGCCCGGCGCAGGCATGTACCATGCCGAGTATTTTGCAAACGGCGTGATCAACTGGGCAGAGCTGGGCACCGGTCACGGCGGACTGCTTGACTACCTGTATCTGGGCGTCAAGCTGGGAATTTATCCCTGCCTGATCTTCATCGGCGTAGGCGCCGGAACAGATTTTGCCCCCCTGATCGCCAACCCCAAGACCCTGCTGCTGGGCGCTGCCGCTCAGCTGGGCATTTTTATCACCTTCATCGGCGCACAGCTTCTGGGCTTTACCGGCGCTGAGGCCGGTTCTATCGGCATCATCGGCGGCGCCGACGGCCCCACCGCCATCTATACCACCGCTACTCTGGCCCCCCATCTTCTTGGCCCCATCGCTGTAGCGGCATACTCGTACATGGCGCTGGTACCTGTGATCCAGCCTCCCATCATGAAGCTGCTCACCACTCCTGAAGAGAGAAAGATCAAGATGAAGCAGCTTCGTCCCGTTTCCAAAACGGAAAAGATCCTGTTCCCCATTATTGTAACGATCTTTGTCTCCTTCATGCTGCCCTCTGCCGCTCCTCTGGTGGGCTGCCTGATGCTGGGCAACCTGATGCGTGAGTGCGGCGTGGTAGAGCGCCTGAACAAGACCGTGCAGAATGAGCTGATGAACATTGTCACCATCTTCCTGGGCATTTCCGTGGGCGCTACCGCCACTGCCAAGAATTTCCTGAATCTCCAGACTCTGGAGATCCTGGCAATGGGTGTGATCGCCTTTGGCTTCGGCACTGCCGGTGGCGTGCTTCTGGCAAAGCTGATGAACGTGTTCTCCAAGGAAAAGGTCAACCCCCTCATTGGCTCCGCCGGTGTTTCCGCCGTTCCCATGGCGGCCCGTGTTTCTCAGGTGGTAGGACAAAAGGAAGATCCCTCCAACTTCCTGCTGATGCACGCCATGGGCCCCAATGTGGCCGGCGTCATTGGCTCCGCTGTAGCGGCAGGCGTATTGCTTGCCCTGTTCGGCTAAGAAAGGAGAGGTGCTTGAATTATGGCTAAGAATCCCTTAAAGATCACAGATACCATCCTGCGCGACGCCCACCAGTCTCAGGCGGCTACCCGCATGAAGCTGGAGGACATGGTTCCCGTTCTGCCTCTTCTGGACAGCATTGGCTACTGGTCTCTGGAATGCTGGGGCGGCGCTACCTTTGACGTGTGCATGCGCTTTTTGAACGAAGACCCCTGGGAGCGTCTGCGCACGCTGAAAAAGGGCTTGCCCAACACAAAGCTGCAAATGCTGCTTCGCGGCCAGAACCTGTTGGGCTATCGCCACTACGCCGATGACGTGGTTGCGGCCTTCTGTAAAAAATCCATTGAAAACGGCATCGATATCGTTCGTATCTTCGACGCCCTGAACGACCCCCGGAACGTGGAAGCCGCTGTAAAGTATGTCAAGGAATACGGCGGCATGGCGGAGGTAGCTATCAGCTACACCAAGAGCCCTGTTCACGATGAGGATTACTTTGTAAAGCTCGCCATGCAGCTGGAAAAAATGGGTGCGGATACCATCTGCATCAAGGATATGGCAAACCTTCTGCTGCCCTATGACGCATATTCCCTGGTGAAGAAGCTGAAGGAAAATGTGGGCGTTCCCATTCATCTGCACACCCACAACACCACTGGCACCGGCGATATGACCAACCTCATGGCTGCTCAGGCCGGTGTGGATATTGTGGACTGCGCCCTGAGCCCCCTGGCAAACGGCACCTCTCAGCCCGCCACCGAATCCATGGTGGCCACCTTGCAGGGCACCAGCCGGGATTCCGGGCTGGATCTCACAAAGCTTTCCGAGGCTGCCGCTCACTTCCGCACTGTGGCGGAAAAGCTGGATGTAAACCCCAAGGTGCTGAAGGTGGATACCAATACCCTTCTGTACCAGGTGCCCGGCGGTATGCTCAGTAACCTGATCTCTCAGCTGAAGCAGGCAAACGCCGAGGATAAGTATTACGACGTGCTGGCGGAAGTACCCCGGGTCCGTGAGGACTTCGGCTTCCCGCCGCTGGTAACTCCCACCAGCCAGATCGTGGGCTCTCAGGCGGTGCTGAACGTGCTTTCCGGCGAACGCTACAAGATGATCACCAAGGAAAGCAAGGGTCTGCTCCGGGGTGAATACGGCCAGCTTCCCGGCAAGGTCAACGAGGAAGTGCGGAAAAAGGCCATCGGCGACGCCGAGGTCATCACCTGCCGCCCTGCCGATCTGCTGGAGCCGGAAATGGAAAAGCTTCGTGCCGAGTACAAGGAAAAGGGCCTGGGACACTGCGAAGAAGACGTTCTCAGCCTGGCCCTGTTCCCCCAGGTAGCTGAAAAGTTCCTGCAATGGAGAGACGGCGATCACAGCGCAGAGGAAGCTGCCCCTGCAGCCGCCCCTGCCGCTCCCGCCAAAGCGGACGACAACTCTCCCCGTACTCTGATCGTAGAAGATCTCACCGGCGGAAATTTCTGATCGAATAGCAAAGCTAAGAGCCTGACGCTGTAAGAAGCGTCAGGCTCTTTTTTCTGCCACTCCAGCATTTTTGTATTTGACACATCTTGGGGATTTATCGTTCCGGGCTTTTCTATTGAAAACTTTGTCTATAATCCAGAGTAAGTTTTCAATAGTCCCATTGCATTTCTGCAAAAAATCGGGTATACTATCTATTGAAAAGTAGGTCGAGTCTCACGACTAAGTTTTTAATAGGAGGATTTCTATGGAAATCAAGCGGGATCGTTATCTGCAAAAACTTATTTCCTATATGTGGGATGGTCAAATCAAGGTGATCACGGGAATTCGGCGATGTGGAAAGTCTTATCTGCTCCGCACCTTATTCAAAAAACATTTGTTGGAACAGGGAATTTCCAACGACCATATTTTAAGCTTTGAACTGGATTTGGCGAGAGATATTCGTTATCGCAATCCTTTAGAACTGGCAAGCCATGTCCGCGGCATTGTGGAAGGAAGCCCGGAACAATTCTACCTTTTTGTAGACGAAATCCAAATGTCAGATGAGGTGGCAAATCCCTATAACAAGGAGGGCAAGCCCATCACCTTTTATGACGCCCTGAACGATTTGAAATCTTTGTCAAATTTGGACATCGATGTAACCGGCAGCAATTCCAAAATGCTTTCCACTGATATTTTAACCGAATTCCGTGGCCGCAGCGATGAAATCAGAGTGCACCCTTTAAGCTTTGCCGAATTTTATTCGGCCGTAGGCGGCGATCAGCATGGCGCTCTTGAGGAGTATGCCTTTTTTGGCGGTATGCCTCTTGTTCTGTCCCGTCCGAATGACGAGGCAAAAATGAACTATCTGCAATCTCTATTTTCAGAAGTCTATCTGAAGGATATTGTCGAGCGCAAAAAGGTGAGACGGGAGGATGTGCTTGCTTCGATTCTCGATTTGCTTTGTTCTTCGGTGGGATCGCTCACCAACCCCACCAATATCACAAATACACTGAACTCCAAACAGAAGCGAAGCGGAGAAAATGCGGTGGCCATCAACACTGTGAAATCCTATATGGATCATCTTACAGACGCCTTCCTATTCAGCGAATGCAAGCGTTTTGATGTAAAAGGGAAAAGCTATTTTGACTATCCTAACAAATATTATTGTGAGGACATTGGTCTAAGAAATGCCAGGATTGGCTTCCGACAGCAGGAAATGACCCACATTATGGAAAATATCATCTACAATGAGCTGATACTCCGCGGTTTCTCTGTAGACATCGGTATTGTAATTTCTACAGAAGGAAATCACATGGGAAAATCTGTGCAAACGTCACGGGAGATCGATTTCCTTGCTACGCTTGGCGGAAAGAAAATCTATATTCAATCTGCCTATGCTTTGGGCACAGAGGAAAAAATCCTTGCGGAAAATAAGCCTTTTTCCCTTCTTGGAGATTCCTTTCCAAAAATTATCATTCGCCACGATATCCGTAAACGGTGGTACGATGACAAGGGGGTTCTTAATATTGGGCTGCTTGATTTTTTGTTGGACGATACGCTTCTCTAAAACAGAAAACAAACTTCAAAATTAACCGCAGTAATCCTCATTAAGGCCCTCACAATACACAAAAGGACAGACGCTGCGAATTTGCTGTCTGTCCTTTACGGGGCATCAGAGACGCCGACCCCTGCAAATGCAAAACACCCCGGAAAGCCGATGCTTTCCGGGGCGGCTCTTTATTCCATCTCATTCTGCTTTTGAAAATACGCCGCCAGGGAATAGAGAATTCCCTTCTGCTCCTCACTGAAGCTATCCAGCTCGATCACTTCCCGCTGCTCCAATCCCAGCAGATAATCGGTAGATACGTGGAAAAGCAGGGAAAGCTCCACCAGCTTCGCGGCGGTAGGGGCTGAAATCCCCATTTCCCAGGCGTTGACGCTGGAACGGGTCACGGACATCAGCTTTGCCAGCTCTGTCTGAGTCATTCCGCTGGCTGCTCTCAGCTTTTTGATTCGGTTATCTGTCTGGATCACCACAGGCACACGCTCCTTTTTGTCAATTATAGCTTGCGCCTCGTGATATTAAATTATCATCTTTGATTATTATAATTTGACAAATTATGCGTGGCATGCTATACTTTCTATAAAATCAGGCCCGATTTGAAAAGCCTGCACCTCTCTTTTCAGATATGGTCTGGCTAATAAAGAGCCTGTCCCCCTTATATAACACCTATACTTTGCGGATAAGCTCTTAGAGGAGGTATTTTCCATGGATACAGAACAGATCGCACAGCAAAATCAATCTGCTGCCCCTCAGCCGGCGGGAGCACCGGTTCCTCAGCCGGAAGCGCCTCAAAAGTTCTGCAAGCACTGCGGTGGGAAGATCCCGGCGGACGCGGTAGTTTGCACCCTGTGCGGCAGGCAGGTAGAGGAAATGGGAGGCGGAATCACCCCCAGCATTGTTATTAACAACTCCAACGAAAACACAAATACCAACGTAAACACCATGAACGCCTATATGCAGTCCAAGGCCAGAAATAAATGGGTAGCTCTGGCTTTGTGCTTCTTCCTGGGCTTTTTAGGCGCTCACAAATTCTATGAAGGAAAATCCGGGAAAGGCGTCCTGTATCTTTTTACAATGGGCCTGTTCGGCATTGGCGTACTTATCGATTTCATTTCTCTGCTCTTCAAGCCCAATCCTTACTACATTTGACTACTTTCCTCCTGTACAGCAAACCGCCCTGGAAATTTTTCCAGGGCGGTTTTCATTGTTATTTTGCCATTGTTTGACAATAGAAACACGCTTTTTTATCTGTAAAACCCAATTTTTTTGAAGATCGGCGCCGAGCGGGACTGACGAACCACAAGGGTCACCTCTATCGCCTGTTCTGAAAGCGTTATGATCTTTTTCCCGCCAATGACCGTGCCGGAATATGCTTTTTTGATTTTCCCTTCCGGCGTTTTCAGATAAAGGTCAAAAGCCTCTACCCGCTGGCTTTCCCGAATTTCCTCCTCCAAAACGCAGTATCGCAGGGTATGGGCCTTTTCAAAGGAAAAGAAAAGCGCCGGCTCTGAAGCGGATAGCTTCCCCGGCGCTTCCTCCAGTACGGGGGTTCGGGTGATCGCCTTGATCTTTTCCCCCAGCTCACTCAAAACCGCCTCATCCTTTTCACAGATCTTTCCGTGCTTGTCCGGCGGCACATTTAAGAGCAGGCAGCAGTTATTTCCCACGGAGTTCAAATAAATAGAAAACAGCTCCTCCGCCGACTTTACCGTGCTGTCCTCTTCTTCGTGATAAAACCAGCCCTTACGAATGGAAACGTCCACCTCGGCCGGGTACCAGCAAAGCTTTTCCGCTTTTTCCAACACACTGCGGGAACCCAGATCCTCATCGGAGGAGGTAAGCTCTTTCATTGCCTCCCCTTCCTCCTCCCTGTGCTGGGAATGCTTCTGTATTGTTTCCGCCCGGGTGAGAGATTCCGGCACCACCGAAAATTCCGCCGCCCTTGTTTTGCCCGCCTCGTTTCCCACCCAGCGAAGATCAGGCCCGCAGACCGCGATATTCGCCCCGGGCTGAAGCCTGCGGATCAGCGCATAATACCGGTTCCAGTCATAGGTAAATTCTCTCGCATTTTCTCCCTTTGCGCCGTCAAACCAGACCTCGAAAATTTCACCGTACCCGGTGAGAAGCTCTGTGAGTTGGTTGCAGAAATAATCGTTATAAGCAGGAGTTCCATAGGTTTTTTCGTGCATGTCCCAGGGGGAAAGATACACGCCGAAGGAAAGCCCCGCTTCCTTACAGGCGGTAGATACCTGCTTCACAATATCCTTTCCGTAAGGGGAATACATCACGGAAAAATCGGTATAGGCCGTGTTCCACAGGCAAAACCCGTCGTGGTGCTTGCAGGTCAGGATGATCCCCGCCGCGCCGGAAGCTTTCACAGCGCTAATCCATTGGGTGCAATCCACGCTTTCTATGGTAAAATCTGCCGCGGTTTCCTTTCCGCTTCCCCATTCCCGCCCGGTGGCGGTGTTCATGCCAAAATGGAGAAAGGCATAAAAGGGGCGCTCTGCCTGGCGAAGCTGGCTCTCAGTGGGAGTTACCTGAAGATACCGCTCCACTTCCTGATTTGCCAAAGGAAACCCATTATTCTCTGTGGCCCAATTTCTTTCCAGCTCTATGACAGAATTCCATGATTCCATATGCACAGTACCCTTCTCTTTCACGTTCTTTGCCGCTTTGTTCCGCTTTCTCTATGCTCCTGTCACCGGGCAGGACAGCACCGCGATCTGCCGGGGCGTTTCCGGGGTAAGCTCCAGAGAATTGCCGTCATAACGAACAGCGTCAAGGTCATACAGCTGTAAAAACTCATCCAGAGTTCCCAATACGTCAAAGCCGAACTTTTCCGAACGGTAGTGCATGGGAATCACCACTCTGGGCTTTACCTCCTCCAGAATGGCCCTTGCCCCTGCCGCGTCTACGGTATAGTGCCCGCCCACGGGGATCATCACAGCGTCTGCTCCCCTGAGCTGCTCTAAAATCTCCCGCTCCGGCATACAGCCCACGTCCCCAAAATGGGCGATCCGCATATTCTCCGCTTCCAGCAGAAAAATCGTATTTTTCCCCCGGAGCGCGCCCTGCTTGTCATCATGGTACGAGGAAAGATCCGTTACCCGGAAAGGGTTTTCCTTCGGCTGTTTTGAAACAGTTACCCCAGCCCGGTAATTGTGGTCAAAATGCTCATGGCTGCACAATACCATCTCCGCTTCTTCCCTGATGGGCAAAATCCCCGGCACGCTTTCCGGCTCAAAGGGATCTATCACGATCCGGTAGTTCCCGCACTTTACCGCAAAACAGGAATGGCCCAGCCATTTGATCTGAACAGACATCATGATCTCTCCTTTTCTGATTTTTCTAAATCGTTTCGTCACTAATGTAAACGCAGAAACTTTTGCCTTTCTCTAACAACTAAAAGCTAAACGCCTTTCTCCAGCATCTAGTATCCAGTATCTATCATCTAGTATTATACCGTTTCAAAAATATCCTGTCAACGAAACAGCGGGCGGAAAGCCTTTGCTTCCCGCCCGCCTGTTTTCTTATTCCTTCATATGCCTGGGGCTGTACTCGCCCCCGGACTTTTCCACTGCTTTTCCCGTTTCTTCCGCTGTTTTTGCCCGGTGCAGCCTTTGCTGTAGAGATTCCTCCGCCTCTTCCTCCACCTTTGGAATTTCCATAGAGGACAGCTCCTGGTAAGATTCCCATTCTTCCCCGTCCATGGGAACCTTGTACATCAGACCGGTGCATTCGGTAGCGGAAGCCACGCCGGACAAATCGGGAAACATGCCTTCCTTCGGCGTATCGTGCTCGTGGTAGTCTATCGATTTCTTTTTGCCGCTCATTTCTGCTCTCACGTTCCTTTCCCGCAAATTTGTCTTTCTGAAATGATAGGATTCGCCAAGGGAAAAAAATTATGAGCCGTCGAAAAAATTTTTCACTCAGCGGAAAAGGCGTTGTCCTGCGGTAGTATCCGCAAACTGCCCCGCATAAAATAAAGCCGGGGCTTTTGAAACCGGAAAATTCAGCCCCAAATTTGGGAAAGCGGGTGAAACAGTTGATTCACAGCAATACACAGGCCTTTTGCCACAGGCTGAACCGCCGGGCCAACGCCTGGGCGGCAATTCGGGGCGGGAAAGATCATCCTCATCTTTTGGGAAGCGTAAAATTTTTTCAAACACAGGCAGGCGTACTGGTTCTGGCGGAGGTTTGGGGCCTGCCCTCTCAGGCGGAAAACCCCTCCGGCATTTTCGGCTTTCACATTCACAGCGGAACAGGCTGCAGCGGAACGGCGGAAATGGAATTCGCAGATGCCGACGGACACCTGAATCCCTCGGGTTCTCCCCACCCGGAGCACATGGGGGACCTGCCGCCGCTCTTTGCCAAAAACGGCTATGCCTGGACTGTTTTCCTTTCCTCCCGGTTTACCATCCGGGATATTCTGGGCCGCACTGTGATCCTTCACGCCGCTCCCGATGACTTCACTTCCCAGCCCTCCGGGAACGCAGGCAAAATGATCGCCTGCGGGGTAATACGATAAAAGAAAGGATACAGGAGATGAAACACATCTGCTGTATCCTTTTTTATTCTGTGTCTTTTTTCTTGGCCGCGGCTTCTATTGTTTTGATT
>CAMVYG010000052.1 GCA_947171615.1 uncultured Clostridia bacterium | reverse complement strand
CTCCTTGATCGCCGCACGGCTGCCGCCCTCCCGGTCGTAAAGGCGGTCGATCCCGCCGATAAATACCTTGTCGGTTTTTTCGCGGATCTGGGCCATGGTCGGGTTTGTTTCGCAGGTGTCTTCCCAGTTTAAGGCCTGCACGGGATAGCTTTCAATATAATTATATTGCAGATTCTGCCTTCCGCACCAGTGGAAAATATTAAACCACATTTTTTCGCTTGCAAGCCGCAGGTTTTCCATATCATAGGGCTTTGCAAAGGTATCGTACTGCTCCTTCGGCCAGGCAGACTGCGCAAAGGGGTTCGCGAAGAAGATCCCCGCGGCGCCTACCCGGGCAACCCCTTCAATAAAGCGGTTGTTGGCTTCTGTCAATACTTCCAGCCCCTGCTTGACCAGAGCCTCATTTTCAGCCAAGTAAGCGGCCCAGGGAGGGATCAGTCCCTCTTCCTTTTCACGCCGGTGCTGCTCCGCCGCCGCCACAGAAAAGTACATTGCCCACATAACAGGGGAAAACACCGATGGAATAACCGGTACATCGTCCCTGAAATGGTCGCAGAGTCTGTCTACCACTTCGATCTCCCTTGCCAGAGAGCTTGTATGAAGATCCGGTACACGCAGTTTTTTCCAGTCCTCCGGGGTGTTCACAAGCATTTTTTCCACACACCAAAAGGCCGTTTCCTCCCAGTTTGAGGTGGGGCGCAGCACCGCGCCCATCGCTTCGGCCATATATTGGGGATGCTCTGTGACTTTTACGAAATCAAAGCCGTGGGCGTTTTGATAATTGATGGTGGCCTTTACAAAATCATCTGCATGTCTGTCGCACAGGTTCATTACATGGGCCCACCCCGCAACCGGGATCCGGTCAACGGGCTCTCCCTTTAATACTGCCTGAAGACGCTGTGTTGAGGTCATACTTTTCTCTCCTTGTTCTGCCGTCAGTTTGTCAACCGATGATGTTGTCCTAAATTGTCAGCAGCCCCATGGTTTCGTATGTTTGCCCACACGAAACATGCGGCTGCTTCACGTCATTTACAAATTCGGCTGAACTCAGCCTTTGTATCCTATGTTATCCAGGTACTCGTTTACCTGCCGTTCCAGCTCGAGGCGTACTTCTTCGATCCCGGCGTCGTTCAGACGCTTGATCAGGTCTTCGTAACCGGCCTCTACATCGTCGATCATACCGGCCTGCAGCGGATATGCGTATTCCACGCGGATCTGGTTGATAGCGGTGTACAGGGGCTCAATAGCGCCGGTGGTATTGGGAGCGAAAGCGTTGAGCGGATAGGTGTCCTGAGCGTGATCGAGGATCACATCATAAAGCTCGTCATATTCGTCCCACTGGTCAACAGGAGTCAGCTCGAAGTTGGCGTTGGTGATAAGGTCTACCGGGAAATAATTGAAACGGGCATCGTCGCCGAATTTGGTGGTGTCGATCTTGCCGTCCTCAGTCAGCTCATAGTTTTTCCCTTCCAGGCCATAGGTGCACAGCCGCCAGAGCTCCTCATCGGTCTGAATGAGGTTCAGGACCATCAGGGCGCGCTCGGGGTTTTTGGCATTCTGGGCTACTGCCAGCATGTTTTCCGTAGCGGGCTTCGCGGCAATGAAGGCGTCATCGCTCAGACTGATAAACTGGAAATACTTGATCTCCCAGCCGGGGTTGTTGCTTTCAATATAGTTGGGATGCCATGCATACCAAGGGAATTGCTGGGTAAAGGAAGCGGCGGCCTTTCCGTTGATCACAGAGTTTACGCCCCATTCCTTGCTGGACAGCACGTTACTGGTCCAGTAGCCGTTGTCAAACCATTCCTTGGCAAGCTTGAGATATTCAAGGTAATCAGGTTGCTCATAGGCGTTGAGAACCTTGCGGGGATCGGTGGGATCGATCACAAAGTTCATGGAGTTATCCAGCAGGGCATAGTTGTTGGTGTACTGGAAGGCGCGGCGGAACAGGGGGCCGGCCTGGTCGTCTGTGGGGATAAGGCCGGGCTCGTTGTCCACAATGGCCTGAAGGTAAGCGCCCATAGTATCCAGATCGGTGATGGGCTCGCAGTTATACTTCTTGCGCAGATCCTCACGGTACATAAAGCAGTGAGAGGTGTACAGCTTGCCCAGGTTGGGAACGCCGTAAATGCGTCCGTTTACCTTGGCCTCCTCCCAGCGCTCGGGGGTAACCAGATTGTACAGATCGGGAGCGTATGTGGGCAGCAGGTCGGTGATGTCCATAAAGGCTCCGCGGGCCGCCACAGAAGTGTAGTTGAAGCCTGCGCTGGCATGCATGAGGTCATAATCCTGGTTGGAAGCCAGAGCCATCTCATATTGGCCGGTAGGATCATTGCCCTCTACGTACTCATACTTGATGGTGCAGTTCAGGCGATCCAGCAGGATGCCGTTCAGAATTTCCCAGAATTCTTCGCTCAGCTTTTCGTCGTTGGGAGAGTTGTCGATGGCGAACAGGCGCAGTTCCACGCGCTCGCTGATGGCCTCGTCCACCGGTTCGGAAGCGGGTGTGGAAGTTTGTCCATTGGAAGTATCGGACGTGGGAGCTTTCGGATCGCTGCTTGAAGTTGTGTTGTTGCAGCCTGCAAACAGACAGGCGGTAAGCATAACCGCAAGAAGCAGTGCAATTGCCTTTTTCATTTTCTTTCCTCCTGAATTTTAATGACAGAATATTATTTCTATTGCATGTGGATTTACGCATGCAATAAAAAGCGATTGAATAATGTTCCGGCCAGACCTCCTCTCTTATGGGGATGGCATAAAAGCGCTCATCCCTTGACCGCGCCGATGGTAATACCCTGCACAAAATATTTTTGCAGGAACGGATACAGAAGCACGATGGGGCCGGTTGTCACAACTGCGGTAGCAAGCTTCAGCGTTTCCGTAGGCACTACCGAGTTTACGGCGGAAGTGGTTTCGCCTCCCTGAAGCATGGCGGTCTGCGCCACCAGCATTTTGTGAAGGCGATATTGCAGAGGCCATTTACTGGATTCCTTCACGAACAGGGAAGCCATATACCAGCTGTTCCAGTATTGCAGCGCAAGGAACAGGCCAACGGTAGCCACAATGGGCTGCGCAAGGGGAAGAATAATACGGAGAAAGGTGTAAAATTCGCCTGCGCCGTCGATCTTGGCCGATTCTACCAGGGAGGCCGGTATCCCGCGCATATAATTGCGTATCAGTAAAATGTGAAATGAGTTGACACAGGACGGAATGATCAGCGCCCAGAGGGTGTTCTGCATTCCAAGGTTGCAGATCAGCATGTACCACGGCACAAGGCCGCCGCTGAACAGCGTTGTAAAGTATACAAAGAAGGAGATGGCGTTACGATACTTCATTTCATTGCGCTGCAGCGCATATCCGGCCATCGTCATGATCACAAGTCCCAGGATCGTGCCGACTACGGTCACAATGATGCTGACCACATAGGAACGTCCGATAATGTCGGGGTTCTTGAAAACCGCCTTGTAGCCGTCCAGGGAAAACTCCCGGGGAAAAATGGAATATCCCAACCGCATGATGGCGGAGTTCGAGGAGAAAGATCCGGATATCACCATGACAAAAGGCAGGGTGCAGGCCAGGGTAAGTATTATGATAATACAGTATGAGAGCAGGTCGAAAACGAACTTGCTTGGATTTTTCAGCAGCTTTTTCATAGCTTTTTCTCCTTGCCTTCTTAAAACAGCGCGTTTTCGGGATTGACCCGTTTTACCAGTTTGTTTACAAGTAAAACAGTGACCAGCCCGAACACGGACTGATACAGGCCCGCTGCTGTTGAATATCCCACGTTAAAGTTTGTGGAAAGTGAACGGAAGATGTATGTGTCGATCACGTCTGTTGTTTTGAACAAAATGCCGTTGTTACCGATCAGCTGATAGAACAGCTCAAACTGCCCGCGCATGATGCCGCCGAGATTGAACAGCACCAGCATGATAAAGGTGGGCTTCAGAAGAGGTACGGTGATGTGGCGGATCTCTTCAAAAATGTTACAGCCGTCGATTTTGGCAGCCTGATAGATTTCACGGTCGATTCCCATAATGGCGGCCAGATAAACGATAGTGCCGTATCCCAGGCCCTTCCACAGGTTAAATATGATCAGGATAGGCGGCCACGCTTCCGGCATGGTGTACAGGTCCAGCGGCTGCATGCCCAGGCTTGTAAGCAGCGTATTCATGGCGCCGATTTTGGGATTGAAAATATTGTACGCAATGGCGCCCACGATCACGTAAGATACAAAGTGCGGCAGCAGCATCAGATACAAAGCCCAGTTGTGGCCGATCTCGTAAAAGAAGCCGCGGTTTCTTTTGACGAGTACAGATTGGCCCTGGGCCATGGAACCCTTTGCTTTGTCTTTATGCCTCATAAATCTCTTCCCCCCATGCATGTCCACACCGTGTACTTGCAGCAGTGCGCTGCCGCCAAATTAGAGCGATGGATGCAAAAGCGAGCTGTAGTTACAGGGCGCGCTTCCTCCGGATCAGCATAGCAGACGCGAAACGGATCAGTTGCTGTACATCGATGTGTATCGTTCCACATCATGACAATAGAATAATCCCCCTTCATGAAAATGTCAACAGGGAATCTTCCTTGTACTTTGTTTTCCACGAATTTCACAAGAATGGCACTGGGAATATAGTCGAAATATACAACTTTATATTCTTATACCACGATATGTTGACAATTTTGAGCAAAAAAGATATAATTATACCGTATTATTTGCCGCAAAGGGTGAGGATGTTGGCTACAATTAAGGATGTTGCCGCATATGCCGGAGTGTCCAAAACGCTTGTTTCACGTTACATCAACGGACAGGGCGGGGTGGGTCTTGAGACCAGCGCGCGTATTGAGCAGGCGATCAAAGCCCTCGATTACCGTCCCAATATTCTGGCGCGTTCTCTGGTACAGCGCCGTACCTATTGCATCGGCGTTACAGTAGACGACCTGTCCTCTTCCTTTGTCATGCCGCTGATCGCCGGGCTGGAGCAGGGCGTGTCCCGTGAGACCGCCCCTCATGAATACACGGTGATCTATACCAATTCCTGTGGCGATCCCGAAAAGAAAAAGCGTCAGTTGAATTTTTTGTCTCAGGGCCATGTGGACGGGTTGATTATTTACGGCAGCTCCATTACAGATGATAACCTTACAAGGCAGCTGTTCGCCTCGGGAGTTCCCCTGGTGATCATTGAAAACGAGCTGTTGGATCTCCGTGTAAATAAGGTTTTGATCGATAATGTGGCAGGGGCTTTTGACGCAACGGAGCACCTGATCCGCTGCGGCCACAAAAAGATCGCCCATTTCGGCGGCGATATCAATATGCGCGTTACGCTGGACCGTATGAACGGCTTTATGAGGGCTTTACAGAAATACGGGATCCGCCTGGAGTCCGATTGGATGATCTTCCCGGAATTTGCCGAGGAAGGCAGCTGGCATGGCAGCGATGCCTCCCGCGCGCTGTTTTATAAATACGGCTACAATTCCATGAAGCAGCTGCTTCAGACAAACCATGTGCCTTCTGCGGCTTTCTTCGCTACGGATATCGCGGCATATGGTGCGATCCGCGCTTTGAATGAGGCAGGCCTGCGTGTGCCGGAGGATATGTCCATCATCGGATTTGACGATGAAAGCGCCGCTGCTTCCTTTTTTGACGCGAAGCCTATCTCCACTATGCGCCAGCCTCTTCAGGAGGCGGGAAGCGCTGCCATCGACCTGATGATCCAGACTTTGGAGGATCCTCATGCAAAGCCTGTTGAAAAGCATTTGCGCACGCAGTTTATCGATCGCCAGACCACCGCCGCGCCCAATATTCCCTGATCCCGCAGGCTTGACCATTGGGACAGGGAATAGATTTCAGTGAAAATGTGAAACGGTTCACGAAAAGAGCTGCTTTTTTACGGCACAAAATGAAAGGAAAGGCCTGATGAAAATGGAACAGACGTATTATGACGCGTGTCTCCACATTTTGAAAAGCGAACTGATCCCCGCGTTTGGCTGTACAGAACCGATCGCCATTGCCTATGCCTCTGCACTGGCCCGGAAAACGCTGGGGCGGCTGCCGGAGCACATTACCGTGTCCTGCAGCGGGAATATCCTGAAAAACGTAAAAGGCGTGGTAGTGCCGGCTACCGGCGGTATGCGGGGCATTGAAATTGCCGCTCTGATTGGGGCGGTGGGCGGAGATGCCGAAAGTGAATTGGAGGTTCTTCACGAGGTTACTGATGCTCACAGGGAATTGGCAAACACTCTGTATCAGGAGGGAATTTGTGAGGTCAGGCTGCTGGATACGGCGGAAAAGCTTCACATTGTGTTAGAAGCCTTTGGGGCAGGGGAGCAGGCTCTGGTAGAGCTGCGCGGCACCCATACAGGGGTCGTCCGTATTGAGAAAAACCATACCGCTCTCTTTTGCTCTGTGCCCCAGGAACAAAGGGCTTCGGAAAGCTCTGTGCAGTTTCTGAATTTTGAACGGATCTATGAGTTTGCCCAGAGCGTGGAGTTAGAGGATGTGCGCATTCTGCTGGATCGTCAGATCGAATATAATACACGGATCGCCGAATACGGGCTGGAGCACTTATGCGGCGCCAATGTGGGCGCGGCGCTGGTGCGGCTTTATGGGAAGGATGTCAACACAATGGCGCGGGCGCTGCCGGCTGCCGGTTCAGACGCCCGCATGGGCGGGTGTGAGCTGCCCGTTGTGGTAAATTCCGGAAGCGGCAATCAGGGGATGACCGTTTCTCTGCCGGTTATTGCCTATGCGAAGGCGCTGAATGCTTCCAGGGAGCAGCTGCACCGCGCGTTGTGTATCAGCAATTTGTCTGCCGTTTACCAAAAGGAGCAAATAGGAAGGCTTTCGGCTTATTGCGGCGCGGTCAGCGCTGCGGCGGGAGCGGGAGCCGGCATTGCCTATCTGCGCGGCGGCAACGCCCATCAGATCGCCGAGGTGGTAAGCAACACACTGGCAAATGTGGCCGGTATTTTTTGCGATGGCGCAAAAGCTTCCTGCGCCGCAAAAATTGCCAGCAGCGTAGAAGCGGCGCTGCTGGCTGTGGATCTGACCTTTCAGGGACACGATTTTTGCGCCGGGGATGGCATTGTGCAAAATACGCCGGACGCAACCATAGAAAAGGTAGCTGCGATCGTGCGGGATGGGATGCAGGCTACCGATCAGGTAATTTTGAAAGTGATGGTCGATGGGTAAAATTTATGATTTATCGCTCACTAGCTGTCTATCTCCAAAAGGGCCTAACCCCTCAGTCACGGCAAAGCCGTGACAGCTCCCCTTTCAGGGGAGCCAAGGGGTGGTGCTGATCGTTAATCTATATTTTATTTTTCAATCGAAATAAATGTCCCGATCGGGGATTATCGGTTAACAGTGCCAGCATCTCTTTTCACGCTTAAAAACCATGTTTCCTGTTGTCGATTACTGGGATCTTCTCTTGAAAAACACCGGAACAGTGGTATAATATCCGTAAAGGGCGGCGGATATTATAGATTTAACTTTGCCTTGCTCAGTTTGCACTTCGCTGGGCGAGCAATCGGCACATGATACCAACGCACGTTCCGTGCTTATGGTAAAATGATCGCAAGCGATCATTACGGAGAACCTCTGAAGCGTGCAACGCTTCTCTTTTGTTTCACAAAAGCACCGAGCTTCTCCAATCAGTTGGCGCATTTGCGCCTATGGTAGAATAGCAAGCAGGAACAATAGTGACCTCAGCGTTTGCTGAAGCGGTTGCGAGTCGCAGCCGTGTTCAAGATCCATTTCATATGAGTGGGTTTCTCCATCTGGAAGCATTGTGTATAAATGTGGAAACCCACTCAGGCGAACTGCTTTTCAGTACTTTAATACACACTAACGTGTGTAAGAGTACAGAAAAGCACTTCCCCGTACACTTTTGTATTGTTCCGGCCCTTGGTGCGCCTCTCCTGCGGGGAGGCGTTTGCCATATGGAGGTGTTGCCATGATCGTTTATCGTGAGCTTTCTACGCTGGAAGCAGATCTGGGGGTTCCGGCGAAAACGCTGTACGCCCTTAGCAATCATCTTGACGCTCATTACCGCACTGTGCGGATTCCCAAAAGCGACGGCTCTTTTCGCACTCTTTCCGTTCCTGATGATATTTTGAAGCTGGTACAGCGGAAGATCTTGCAGGTGCTGTTGAGGGATGCGCCGGTTTCGCCCTATGCAATGGCCTACCGCTACGGCTCCAGCGTGTTAAAGAACGCCCGCCCTCATGTGGGGAGACCCATGCTTTTGAAATTGGATATTCGCCGCTTTTTCGATTCCATTCTCTATGCCACGGTGAAAGAGAAGGTTTTTCCGGCGGAGCGGTTCAGCGAGCCCATCCGCATTTTGCTCTCTATTCTCTGTTACCATAAGGAAGGGCTGCCCCAGGGTGCGCCCACTTCACCTGCCATCTCCAATGCGATCCTGTATGATTTTGACTGCACAGTAGGGGAGTGGTGTCGGGAACACGCCATTTACTACACCCGTTTTTGCGATGATATGTGCTTTTCCGGTAAGTTTGATCAGGACGAAGTTATCCAATTTGTGGAAGCGCAGCTCAAAACGATGCACCTCTCTCTGAACCGGAGAAAGACAAAGCTTGCCGTCACCGGCAGCCGCAAGGCTGTTACCGGAGTGGTGGTCAACGAAAAACCTAATGCGGCTGTTGAATACCGCAGGAAGCTGCGGCAGGAGCTGTTCTTCTGTAAAAAGTTCGGTATCCCGGCGCACCTGCAAAGGCGGGGTCTTACTGTTCCGCCGGAGAAATACCGCCAGCGCCTGCTGGGGCAGGTGAATTTCGTTCTCTCTATCACTCCGGAAAGCAAGGAGTTCCAGAGCTATCGGGAGTGGCTGAAAAATTCGGTATGACGTTACTGCCTTTTATGCTTTGATATTCCTGCTTTCAGCAGCTTACCAGACAAAAGCCGTTCCCTGCTGTCGTCCTCAGGAAGGAAAAAGAATAAAGTTTCCTTTATCAGACCGTTATAGAAGCCCCGCTCGGTGCATAGATATAGAACACCAAAAAGGGGTGTTCTATATGGCAAACAATGTGATCGATGACAGAGCCACCAGGCTCGGAGAGTTTATTGTAGAAAACAAGGCCACTGTCCGCCGGGCGGCTAAGCAGTTCGGCGTCAGCAAAAGTACGGTACATAAGGACGTTTCCCAGCGGTTAAAATATATTGACAGCGGCCTGTACCGGGATGTGAAAAACGTATTGGCGGTCAATAAGGCCCAGCGGCACATTCGGGGCGGCCTTGCCACCAAGCGGAAATACGAGGCGAAAAAGTAGCCGAAAGAACAAAAAAACAGCCCTTCGATGCGGGATCAAACGCACCGAAGGGCTGTTGGTATCCGGGGGAGGGAGCCCTCCCTTTGTCAACTGATGGGTACCCTTTCCTCTTTTCCTGTTCTTTCAAAAACAGCTTTATTCTTCCTCACCCGGAAGAGGGTAATCCGGAATCCCGGTGGGGCCAGGGGAAGGAGGCGCAGGCTTGTCAATATACAGGACAGAGGGGATAGAGCCGATAAAGCGGGCGTCGCCGCAGTACCAAAGGCCGTCCTTCAGAACGCCCTGGGAGGAAAAACGGCAGGTTTCTGTTCCGTACCGGGTATGGATCTTTACAATGTCGGCAGAAGCAAAATCCATGTTGGTGATCGCTTCTTCCGGCAAAATATAAGAATAGCGATAGCCGTTCAGCACTTCAATTGCCCGTTTCGTTCTGTTTTCCCCCGGATAACGGTTCATTTCCGTGCCGTTTTCAGGGTCGATCAGGGCGATTCGGGTCAAATCTCCCTCGGAAAGGTAAAAAAGCTGTCCCGGCTCTTTTCGCAGCTGGGTGAGGCCATATTGCCCGTAATCGAACAGGAAGAAAAGCTCGAATCCAAGAAACAGAGCATAAATACTGAGCAGCCCCCATTTTTTCCAGCGCTTTTTCACAGTCTGTTTCATCCAGCATTTCCCCCTTCCATATTATTTTCAGAGCTTTCCAGAAGCTTATGACAGAGAGAAAGCAGATTCGAGGTATCTCCGATATACCGGCGCCGAAGATGGGTCAGCTCTCCATTTTCATAAGGGGTGATCCAGCAGGTAAATTCATCGGCAGCAAAAACCAGCTCAATAGAAAGAACGGATATCTGGTAGGATGGGGTCTCGGAAGACGCCTGGGGATCCAAGAGGTTGATAAAATTGCTTTTCCGGTAGCGAAAATCGTTGAGCTCTTTCACGACACTGCCGATCTGTTCCGGACTTTCCAGAGAAACTTTTTTAATAGTTCTCTCCCATGTGCTGAGGTGAAGCTCAACCCTTTGTATCTCTTGGGCCTGAAAGCGGAAGAGCTGTCCCGGCTCCAAAGGCGGTTCCTGAAAGCGGGCAAACTGAAAAAACAGGATCTCCCCGATCCCAACGATCAGAAGAACAAGGGGCGGGAGAAGAAAAAGAAATTTCCTTTTAATAAAACTTCACCTCCCAATATGGAGTCCAACGAAGTGCATCCATATCTAAATATCGACCATCGGTATTGCGTCCGTCACAAATTTTAATAAACGTTAAATAATATCCATTATTGTCGGTTAACTGGTTATATGCGTATCCGACTACATGATGGGGAACATCAGGATCTTTTGGGTTTTCTTTTAACCCGTAATTTCCAAGCATCAAGTACATCAAACGATCACCAGTGGTACAGTTTTTGATATTAATAAAGCCATCATCTTCATTACCTACTTTATTATCAGCCACATACGGCCCAAATGTTTTTACTTTTGTTCCTACGGGTACATTGACTTGTCTAAAAGCGGCTTCAATGAATTTATTGGCAGTTTCACCTTTTGTGCCTCCAAAATTCGTAACAGGACTGTTTATGTAGTAGTTTGGAGTGGCTGTTTTGCTGGCAGCAATTACTTTTTCAAATACAGTGAATTTTGAAAGGCTCTTTATAGTTGAATTATACTTGTTTCCGTACATTTTGATAATATTTGTAATGGCTACCGGCCCACAGTGATTATTATATGTGACGCCCTTATAGCTATCAAAATCTCTTGTTCTGGCAAAATGAGCATAGCTTTCCCAATGGTTAGCGTATCCATTGGATACCCACCTGTCCCCATATACAGCTTTTGCGTATTTCCACACATCGTCTATAATATCGCCTATAGATCCGTTAACGTGCGGAGAAATTCCTATTTTATCGACAAAGGCGGTGTGTTTGGATTCTGAAACAACTTCCGCTAGTTTTGCAGAAACATTGTCCAAACTGCGTAGCTCCATCAAATTGCAGGATAATTCTGTTCTGGACACGGCTATCCCATCAATATTTGTTACTGTATTGCCACCATTATCTACAAAATAATCCAGTGCACCGGTATAAATAATCTTAGAGCTTGGGGCAAGAGAAAATTCCTCATATACCGGCTCCGCTTCATCGGCCCACTCAAGAATCACACTGGGTACATCGGCGTAAGCGGAAATTACAATGTAGCCTTCGGTCAGTTCTGCCGTATAGCTTACGATATTTTTCCCGCTTTCATCGTACAGGGGCATAAGCTTTGTAACGGCGGTATCGGAATCCCAGCAGGTGGTGCCCGTTTCGATCATATCCCGCATGAAAAATTCTGCGATATACCGGGCTGCTTCTTCCTTGATAAAGAGATCGCTGTCATCAAGCTGATTCCATGCGACAGGCGCTGCATTGACAGGAACAGAGGTACACAGCAGCAAAACAACAGTCATGACAAAGGACAGAACACGTTTACGAGTTTTCTTTTTCATACAAATCCTTCTTTCTTGTCACCGTGGAGCGTTTGGAAATTTTGGAAAAACCTGAAATCTCCTTGCTTTTCGTTCCGCTGTCATACAGAATGAGCGTCATTCTTTGGCGTTCTGTGCGCCGAAGAAATTTGGCGAAGCCTCAAGCTCCGGCAGCCATGGGCTTTTTTGACCTTTTGATTTTTGTGCCTCCTTTCCGAATCATATGAAACATTTCTACCTTATACTTAATT
>CAMVYG010000051.1 GCA_947171615.1 uncultured Clostridia bacterium | reverse complement strand
GCTTTGCCCCCCATAAAGAACACTTCTCCCCCCTGCCCTGCATACCATGGAAATGGAGGTATAAAGCCGCTATTTCGGACAAGGCAGGGGGTGTTTTTATGGATCAAAAAGCAGAACAGGCCGCCGGAGAGCTGGAGCAGGAGCTTCGGCTTCTTTCTCAAAGCCAGGCTCTGCTTCGCACCCTCTTTTTAGGCATTGCCCTGCAATACCGTTCTCTGGACGCTCAGCGTCAGGAACTGCTTTGTACGGAAAACCCGGATGCTTCCCCCACTGGCCCCAGCCCCTTTGCACTGCAAAACGCCGCTTCCCTTATGATTCTCTGCGCCCTGTTTGGCTTTCAAAAGCAAACGGAGGATCTGGCGGTTCAATCCGCTCAGGCGGGAACCTGCCCCGACCTGCTGAACGTGAAGCTGGGAGCAGCCTCCATTCTCATTGCCCTGATCCGCCTTATAAAGCTGAACCTGAGTTCTTCCGCCGCTCAGACGGAGACAAATTTTTTGGAGGAAACGGGAGACCCCGCTGATTTGAGTTTATAAATTGAACTGAATACCATCGGTTGACAAAGGGGAGCACGTCTGCCCACAAGAAACAAGCGATTTCCAATGTTTATAGCACTGGTTCAGTGTTTTTTAAGAAAAGGAGCTTTTTGATGGAAAAAATCATTGTACGGGAAATGCGGAAGCATGAAAAAGCGCAAGTGAAAGAATTGTTTGAACAAGTTTTCTCCCATACCTTTTCCAATGCTGTTCCGAATTTTGAAGAGGTTACCAAGGGTGAAAAGCTCTACGTGGCGCTGCTTGAGGACACTGTTGCGGGAATGGCTTCGGTCTGGGAGCCGGATTCCTTTATTCATTTTCTGTTTGTCAGCCCGGCGGCGCGGCATAAAAATGTGGGCAGCACACTGATCAGCAGACTGGCAGCGCTTTATGATGCTCCCCTGACTCTAAAATGCCTCACAAAAAATACACCAGCCATGGCCTTTTATCAGGCGACAGGCTGGAAGGAACTGGAAAAGGGCGTTTCGGAAGAAGGGGAGTATTCCCTGCTGCGCTATGAAAAGAATTGAAATGGTATGATTTATCGTGCCAGCGAATCTCTCTTACTGTCATCCTGAGGAACGCAGTGACGAAGGATCTCGATTATATCCCAACTAGCAGGTACAAGGCCTTTTT
Source organism: uncultured Clostridia bacterium (assembly GCA_947171615.1). GTDB lineage: Bacteria > Bacillota > Clostridia > Oscillospirales > Acutalibacteraceae > Acutalibacter. The sequence continues at coordinate 10,968 of CAMVYG010000051.1, read as the reverse complement.
TATGCGCCGGTTTCTTCTAATCGAGATTCTTCGAGAAGATCCTTCGGATCTTCTCGAAAAAGTTCAACTGAAAGCCCGTTTACAGTCTCAAAGCCCTAGCCCTTGATGCCCGCCACGCAGCGGTCCAGCCCGGCCCAATCCTGCCGGATCTGAATCTGTTTCAAACCACGGGAAGAAAACAGCTCCTCCACCGCTTTCCCCTGCTCCTCGCCAATCTCCACGGCAAGAACGCCGCCCGGCTTCAGGCAGGGAAGCCACAGGGAGCAAATCGCCCGGTAAAACAGTAAGCCGTCCTCTCCGCCGTCCAGCGCCAGGGCAGGCTCCCTTTGCACCTCCGGCTGCAGGGAGGGCAGTTCCTTTGATGGGATATAGGGGGGATTGGAAGCAATAAAATCAAGGCTCTCCGGGGAAAAAACCTTTGCCGTTTCCTCCCGCAGCACGTCCCCCTCCCTGGCTTCCAGGGCATAGCGGGAATAGGCCGCCAAATTCTGCCGCAAATAAGAAAAAGCCTGCTTGGAAAACTCCAGACAGGTAATTTCCGCATGGGGAAGCAGGGTACAAAGCCCCAGCGCCACCGCGCCGGAGCCTGAACAGAGATCCACACCCACAGGGGCAGGAACCCCTTCCAGGCCCGCTGCCAGAGTCTCCACTAAAACGGCGGTATCCTCCCGGGGAACCAGCACGCCTTCTCCCACCTTCAGGGAAAGGCCCATAAAGTTCCAGGCTCCTAAAATGTATTGCAGGGGACGGCGGTTTGCCCGCTCTTCCACGGCCTTTAGAAATTGGGCCTCTTCCTCCGGCAAAGGGCAGTTTTGCCCGCGCAAAGCCAAGCCGGAACGGTTCAGCCCAAAAAAGGCTTCCAGCAGAATCAAACTATCCTGACCGGGAGAATCTATATCCCGGTCCGCCAAGATCTGCCGAGCCTTCAGATACAGTTCCCGATAGGTCATGAGATCAAATCCTCTCCGTTTTCGGGGATCACGGCATTCATGGCGGCAATGGCGGCCTCGATCATTTTATCATCCGGTTCCTTTACGGTAATGCGCTGCATCCACAGGCCGGGAATGATGAAAAACCGCAGGAAGCTGTCTGGATGGCGGGCGGAAAATTTCTGGATCTCATAGCCGATATTCATGATGATTGGAATACACAAAAGCTTTGTCAGGGTGCGCACAATGGGGTTGGAAAAGGGAATAAAGAAGCCCACTATCACGCCCAGCAGCAGCATGAGAATGAGAAAACTGGTGCCGCAGCGGGGGTGGAATTTCCCCTGCTTTCTCACGTTTTCCACGGTGAGGGGCAGATCGTTTTCATAGCAGAAAATGGTTTTATGCTCCGCCCCGTGATACTGGAAGGTCCGCTTGATATCCGGCAGCAAAGAAACAAGCAGGATATACCCCACAAAAATGGCAATACGCAGAGCTCCCTCAAAGATGGAGCGCCACCCGGAAATATCGCCGGAAACTGCGCCCTGTATCAGGTTAAACAGCATCGTGGGCAGCAGGAAGAAAAGCAGAATCGCCAGGCCCACGCCCAACACGGAGGCAACGCCCATGACAATGCCCGTCATTTTTTCTCCCAGGTGCTCGTCCAGCCATTTATCCAGGCCGGAAAGCTCCTCTTCGCCCACGTCCTCCGTGATCTTGTCGGCGGAAAGAGACAGCGCCTTATAGCCCAGGCGGAAGGAATCAATCAGGGCAAAAATACCCCGGATAAAGGGCTTTCCCAGCAGGGGATATTTCTGCGTCAGCCGGGGGCATTCAATTTCCTCGGTGGAGATCTCTCCCTTTTCGCTGCAAAAAGCAGCCACTGTGCGGTGGGGGCCCACCATCATAATACCTTCCATCAGGGCTTGCCCGCCAATGGATGTGATTTTTTTACTCATGCTCTTTCTGGTTCCTTTCCTGAAGTAATTTTCTGATCTCCGGCGTTTCCACCAGCTCCGGGCGGCTTTCCAGCAGCTCGCAGGTGGGCAGGCTGATGGTCACTGCCGTGCCTTTCCCCACTTCGCTTTCCACCGTAAGGGTGCCGCCGTGCATGGCGACGATCTCATCTGCCACCGCCAGCCCGATGCCGGAGCCGCGCACCAGCTGATTGGCTTTATAAAATTTCTTTTTCACATTGGGTAAATGCTCTGCCGGAATGCCGCAGCCAGTATCACGGATCATTACCCGAATCTGCCCTTCTTCTTCCGCGGAGGAAACGGTGATCGTTCCCCCGGAATCCGTGTATTTCAGGGCATTATCGATAATATTGACAAAGACCTGCCGCAGCCGGTCAATATCGCCGTATACCGGGGAAAGAGCCATGCTTTCCTGATAGTCCAGCAGCTTCTGCTCCGTACGGGCCCGCTCTGTAAACAAATAGACCGCTTCATCCAATTCCGCCAGTATATCCAGCCGGGAAATGAGCAAACGCATTCTGCCGCTTTGCAGCCGGGAGAAATCCAGCAGCTCCTCTACCAGGCCGGAAAGCCGCTCTGACTCCCGAATAATCACCCCTACGCCTTTTTCCGTGGTTTCGGGGCTGGCCCCTTCCTGCAGGGTCTCCGCCCAGCCCTTGATAGCCGTCAACGGTGTGCGCAGCTCGTGGGACACGGAGGAAATAAAATCGTTTTTCATCTGTTCGGTGGCCGCAAGCTCTCCCGCCATATCGTTGATGGAATCACAAAGCTGCCCCAGCTCATCATCCCGGGATTTTTGAATTCGCACGTCAAAATTTCCGCCGGCCACCTGCTTGGCTCCGGCGCTTACCTCACGGACAGGGACCAAAATAGAGCGGATAAAGTACACGCCGGAAAAGGTGATCAGCAGCATAATAAAGGCTCCGGCCGCAATCAGGGCAAGAATGGCCAGACCGATCTGCTGATCCGCTTTTTCCAGAGACACCAGATACCGAATAGATCCGGTAAGCCCGCCGCCGCTGTCCCGAATGACTCTGGTGACGGCCATGACCCGTTCCCCGGTATTCAGCTCTCCCACCCATTTCCCGGAATTATCCGGGCTGAAGAGGGCAGCTTCATAATCCGGCATTTCCTGGCGGTGATCCGGCTCAAAACCGGTAGAGGTGGTAACGATGCTGCCTACACGGTTCAGGGCCATGATCTCCATTTCGTTTCGGTCAGGAAAATGCTCAATATAATCTCTGGCGATGGCGTTAAACTCCGAGGCGGTTTTGTAGGTGCCGGAATCGGCGGAAAGCCAGTTCAAAAGCTCGTCTACACGGCCGGTAAGAGCCTGCTCAATACCGCTGTAGGTAGAGGTCTGCACCGTGATGGCAAGAGAAAGAATGGAAACTGTTAAAATGACAAGGGCCACTCCAATGGTATTTACAAACCATCGCCGGGAAATACTTCTTTTTCTTTTTTCCATAGGGAGACCCCCATTTCCAGTTATTAGTTATTAGAGAAGGGCTTTGTGCTAAATTATGATTTACCGTACCAGCGAATCTCTCTTACTGTCATCTCTGAGAAGAAGACTCTGCGAGTCTTCACGCAGTGACGAAGGATCTCGATTATATCCCAACTAGTGGGTACAAAGCCCTTTTTATATACCGGTTTCTGCTAATTGAGATTCTTCACCGCCTTTCAGCGGTTCAGAATGACAGTGAGTAATGATTGATAAAGTATAATTTATCGTACCAGCCTCTATTACACGTTGTCATTACTAAGTAAAAGTTCCTTAGGTTTTTTTCGAAGAATCTCGATTAGCAGAAACCGGCGGAGAAAACCGATACTTCTCCGCAAGGAGAAGGCGGTCATTGTATGACCGAGGCTTTCTTTCAAGATGATTGCTTCGCAATCATCTATAATCGCCTTTGCAGTTGTCTGACCTTCCTCTAACCACTAACTACTAACCGCTAACAACTAACTCGTTAAACTTCCCAACGATACCCAAGCCCCCACACGGTGACGATATGGGCGGGGGCGGAGGGCTGGTCCTCTACCTTCATACGCAGGCGGCGAATATTGACATCTACAATTTTTTCTTCGCCCACATAGCTTGGCCCCCACACATGCTTTAAAATATCGCCTCTGGGTAGGGCCACGCCGGGATTGGAAAAGAAATATTCCATGATCTGGAACTCCACCTGGGTCAGTTCAATAGGTTTTTCCCCTTTATGCAGAGAGCGATTTCGCAGATTCAGAATAAATTCTCCCGATTGCAGCTCGTCCCGCAAACTTGTTTCTCGGTTTTGGGCAGCAAGTGCTACCCGGCGGTAGACCGCGTCAACCCGGGCCACCAGCTCGGAGGGAGAAAAGGGCTTTGTCACATAGTCATCCGCTCCCATCATCAGGCCGCTTACCTTGTCCATTTCCTGAGTGCGGGCGCTCAGAAGGATGATGCCAATGGAACTGTTGGACTTGCGCAGTTCCTTGCATACGGCCAGACCGTCATAAGCGCCGGGCATCATAATATCCAGTACCGCCACATCAAAATCTCCGCCGGCTTTCTGGTAAAGCTCCAAAGCCTGCTCGCCGTTTTCAGCCTCTACCGCCTGATAACCGGCTCTTTCCAGATTGATAACGACGAACTCCCGAATATTCTGTTCGTCCTCTACTACCAGAATTTTCTTCATACGCAAATCCTACTCCTTTCTTCCGGCTGTTCGCCTATTCGCTGAGAAGCTTAAAGTCCCGTTTGATCTGCTGAATATACCGCAGCATAGTTTCGTCCCCGGTAAGGGTTTGAATTCCATAGACAGAATCATTCTGCGTCGCCAGCTTTTCATAGCCGCTGCTGGGCCCCCGGCTTTCCCAGGATGATCTGGTAAAAACACGAATGGTAAAGAGTGGCTCTCCTAAAAGATATTCACCGCTTTTTGCGGTTTTTATAATTTCAGAATAGGTTACAGTGCGTCTCTGGGTATCGTTGGAGGAAGTGATTTTTCCGTTTAGATAGTAGGGCAGACGAAACCAATAGTTTTCCGCCAGATTCATCATTGCCCTGATCGTGAGAGTAAGATCCCCCTTTTGGAAGTGACACCAATTCACCTGATAGCAGGTGGGGTCTGGCGACAGAGTTTCCGGCAGACCGGGTAGAAGCGATACGGTAGGCAATTCCAAAATACCGTCTCCGTCTAAATCTCTGGAAAGAAAGGTGGCGGTGGCAGGCCGCTGGAAGGGGTTACTGTATTCCTCTGTGTTTACTCCTTCCGGGGCGTTTTTCAAATCGCCGTCTTCTGTATAAAAAAGCTGCGTGGTCATACTGCCGTCTGCTTTAACCCCGTCAAGGGCCACACCGGAAATAGATGGCGTTAATTTTCCAAAGATGGCGGCGGAATAGCTTGAAATTGAATTGTCCGCATCGGTGCTCCAGGTTTCCCTCATGGTTCCCTGACTCCAGGTAAAAACCCGGGCCTTTGCCGGAGTAGGTTCATCGCCTTCCACTTCCGCAGGAAGAAATTTATCTACCGTGAAGACCTCATTGATCCCGTTTCGATCAAAATCGGTCAAAACCATTTCCGCATAGGGCCCCAGCGGATATTCCGTAATACCGCCGCCCAGGCTGTACACATAGGCATTTACAGCGGCGGTCCGGCCGGTTGTACCGGCGGCGCTGCCCCAACCAATGAGGATCAGGCTGCGGCCGCTTTGGGAAAGCGTCCCGAAGCAGACACGGTCAACCTGCAGGGCTGTATTTTGAAAGACGGCGGTAGATTCCCAGCCTTCTTCTGTTTTGCTCAAAAACTGAACTTCCACACCGCCGGCCCCGGTATTTTCGGTGGAGTAAAAGCCTATGGCGTCCTGTTCTCCGTCTCCGGTAAAATCGTGCATAATGATTGCGGAACGGTATTCGCCGTTTTGCGGATATACAAGAGTGATATCGGGGCGATTTCCCTGTAGAAGCGCCTGAATCGCCTGCTGATCCTGGTTTGCTTTAGGCGGCGTCATCAGGTTTTTGGTATCAAAAGAAGAGAAAGAACAGCCTGAAAGGAAAAGGCAAAGATAAACCACAAGCCCGATGAGCGCACTCCTTTTTTTCACAGGATCACCCCCTTGTCAGTTGTTAGTTGTTAGGTATTAGTCGTTAGAGTAAGGGCAGATGATTGCGGAGCAATCATCTTGAGGCAACGGTCATGCAATAACCGCCTTCTCCTTGCGGAGAAGTACCGGCTTTCTCCGCAAACTTATCCGCTGGTTTCTACTATTCGAGATTCCTCGCTTCGCTCGGAATGACAGGAAAGAGGGAATGATAAACCATGATTTATCTGGCAACCATGTAGAAGCCCTTGCCTCCCCTGAATAGGGAAAACACTACTGCGTAGTCTGCAAGCCTATGCGCATTAGCATGGCGGTGGGGTTTTATTGCCCTCTCAGTCACGGCAAAGCCGTGACAGCTCTCCCATAGGGAGAGCCAAGAGGTGGTGCTGATCGTTAACCTATAATATCCGCTGCCCTTTGCGGATATTATACCATATATTCCACGGAAAGTCATGAATAAAGTTTGATATAACTTAGATTTAGCTAAATGTAGGGACCGGCCTCTGAACGGTCCGTTGTCTTTCCAGGGGATGATAAATCATGATTTATCCTGCCGGCCTCTACCACTACTGTCATCTCTGAGAAGAAGATTCTGCAAGCCTTCATAAAACGCCGAAGGAGCTCGACTACTGCTTACCAACGCCCTCTCAGTCACGGCAAAGCCGTGACAGCTCTCCCAAAGGGAGAGCCAAGTCTTTCGTTGCTGCCCCTACTGGACGAGATTCCTCGCTCTGCTCGGAATGACAGTAAGTAATGATTAATAAATTATGGTTTATCATTCCCTGAAGACGTTATTCTGTAGGGTCCGTTCTCACCTGCCGGTTCGGGTTCTGCTCTCCAGTGCAGAGCGTATAGAACCGACCGAGTCGACAGACGAAAACGATGCTGGGCATGCCCCACTGGGACATAGCACCATCCTTGGCGGGCCGTGAATCCCTGCAAAGACAACGGACCGTCCGGAGGCCGGTCCCTACATTAGTTAAGTGAAAAATTATAGATTAACGATCCGCCAGCACCTACTGTCATTATGCTGAGAAAAAGATCCTTCGGATCTTCTCAAAGAATCTCGGTTAGCACCAACTGGCGGGGACAAAGCCCTTTTAATGCGCTACTTTCTTCTAATTGAGATCCTTCGCTAAGAAGAGGCTTTGCCTCTTTTGCTCAGGATGACAGTGGCTGCTGGATTTTTTATGCGTCGGTTTCTTCTAACCGAGATTCTTCACCGGGAAGAGGCGAAGAATATTCTGTTCAGTAATGACAATTGAGACGAGCTTTAAAGTGAAAACAGCAAAGTAGTACCACTGTCATTCCGAGCAAAGCGAGGAATCTCGATTAGCAGAAACCAACAGATGAAAGGATCTTTTTAATCGCTAACTGAGCAATAATCGAGATCCTTCACCTTCGGTTCAGGATGACAATGGGTGCTATTTTCTCACTGCCTTTGCTCAGTGATGACAGAAAGCACAAGGGTCTTTTCTAAAAAGAAATATCTAACAACTAATTTGCCTTTGCACTTCACCCCTGCGGACGCGGCGAAAAAGAAACCAGCATGGAAGCCTTTTCAGCCTTCCACGCTGGTTTCGTATACAAGCGTTGGATTTTCAGACAAAACAAAGAGGACGGATTTCTCCGTCCTCTCTGTTTATGGGATACCTTAAAATTAAGTAGAGTTGAAACCTTACTTATTCAGGGATTTCACCATAATGATCGCAGCGTCAGCGCGGATGATGTTGGCCTTCGGATTGAAGTTGCCCTTCTCATCGCCGCTGAGGATCCCGGCAGCCTTGCAAGCGGCTACAGAAGCCTTTGCATAGTTGGAGATCTTAGCAGCATCCTTGAAGCTGTCAGTAGAAGTGGTAGGCAGCTTCAGAGCGCGAGCTACGATGCAAGCAGCATCTTCGCGGGTGATATACTGGTTGGGGCCAAACTTACCGCCGCCGATACCGGAGATGATGCCCTTATCTGCGCAGTACGCAATGTAGGGAGCAGCATAGTCGTTGGCAACATCGGAGAACGGAGTGGTGGTATAGCCGGAAACATCAGCGCCCAGCATGTTGGCTACCATGATCGCGAAGTCCTTACGCAGGATCCTGTTGTTGGGCTTAAAGGTGCCATCGGGATTGCCGTTTACAATACCAGCAGCAGCAGCCTGGTAAACATACTCGGTGTAATAACGACCCTCGGGTACATCACTGAACTGAGTAGCTGCGGTAACATTTACGGTATAAACCTTACGGGTAGCACCGTCTTCAGCAGTAACAGCAATGGAGATGGGCTGGGTAGCATCATAGTGCAGAGCGCCATCCTCATCGGGAGTGCCAACCACACTGACTACAGCAGTAGCCAGATCGGAAACCTTGTAATCGATCACAACGTCGGTCAGATCGGTGTTATAAGGCAGACGCACAGTAGCGGTCTTCTTATTGGTATCGATCACGGCCTTGGTCTTGTTGGCAGTCAGTTCAACAATGTCAGCGCCGGACTTAGCATCGGCAACCTTTACAGTCACAGCATAAGGAGTGCTGGCAGTGTTGGCTTCGTTGGTTACGGTAATGGTGCTGAAAGGAACATAGCTGGAACCGTTATAAACCTGAATCTCAGGAGTATCACCGTTCATAACAACCTTCAGCTTACCGGTGCCATCGATCGTCTTATCCACAACAGAGGAGAGAGCGGGCAGCACAGTGGAACCAGCCTCTACCTTCGCCAGCTCATCAGCGGTGTAATCTGCGAAGAACGCAATACCTTCGCCCTGAGCATAGGAGTAGGGAACAGTGATCTCAACGGTGGTAGCGGAAACCTTGGAGGTTACCTTACCCTCGTCAGCGGTCAGAGTGCGGAGAGTATGACCAGTCTTAGCAGGAGCATACTTTACTTCCACAGTGTACACAGAAACGTGGCCCTTATAAGCAGCCTTCTTACCCATCGTAGCAATCTCGACAGGAGCTACTTCCTGGCTCAGAGCATAGACAGCAGCCTCATCGGCAACTACAATGCTGACCAGCTTATCCACCTTAACAGTGTTCTTGGGATCGTCAGGATGATCTGCATCGTCCTCGGCATAGTAGCCGCTCTCCACAGGAGTGGTGTTCAGGTTGGTGGTAGTAGTAGCATCGTTGAAATACAGCTTTGCGCCATCGGACAGAGTAAAGCTGGAGATCAGGTCGATGGTAGCGCTGTTAGCCTCAAAGGAATAAGGCAGAGTTACAGTAGCCTTGTTGGAGGCAAAGTTCACGCTCCAAGTATTGTCAGCAGCTACATTCTCGCCCTTGGCAGCAGTGGACACGGTGTAGTTGGAAACAGTCTTACCGGTCCGGGCAGCAGCCTTGGTGTACTTCAGAGTATAGGTGACCATGTCGCCTGCATCGGACTGGATGGCCAGAGTGTTGGTGCCGGCGAAAGGATCGTCAGCCCAAATGGGGTTACCGTCAACGATTGCAGTAGCAAAGGACTTAGCCCAGCTGTAGGTGGCAGCCTTCACAGCATCAGCCTCAGTAGCATAGGGCAGATTTGCGAAGGTGATAACCTGGCCGGAAATAGTGGCGGTATACTCATCCTCACCGATGGTCATCTTCGCAGCGGTGATCTGAGGATTGCCGTAAGGATTCTCCGCAGTAGTAGCGGAAATCTCATAATACTTCTTGGTAACGCCGTCAACAGCGGTAACCTCAACCACCTTGGGAGCAGTCAGGTCAATGGTGCCGGTGCCGTCGTTGGTGAAAGGCGCACCGCCAACAGTAATGGTGGCACCCTCAGCAACAGTGAACTTCACCTTGGCGGTGTCGAGATTTGCATTGTAGGGCAGCAGTACGGTCAGCTTATCACCAGCCACAGTGCCTTCCTGATCATAGTATACGGTGCCTTCGCCTACGGTAGCGGCAGCAGTAAAGCCGGCAATGGAAGCATCGTTGCTCTTCTTTACGCTTACGGTAACCTGATAGGTCTTTGTGGTATCCTTCGTAGAAGTGAATACCAGGGCAACCTTGGCGCCGTCAACGATAGCAACCTTTCCAGGAGTTCCAACCAGCTCAGTACCGCCCCAGGTAGCGCTTCTTACGCGCAGATCGGCAGTGGAGGGAACAACATACTTTACAACCAGCTCTTCGCCAAGATCGGTACCCTCGGGCAGAGTTACAAAGTACTCGCCGTAAGTGGGGGAATCCTCATCTTTGTCCATAACAGCTTCAACGCCGCCTACGGTCAAAGACTTCAGGCAGTCCATTTCCTTGGTGGTAATGGTGTAAGTATCGGTGTTGCCATACTGAGAAACAATGCTCATGGAAACATTTTCACCGATGGTAGTAACGGTAGCGGTGGGAACAACACCAGTCTTGGGATTGTTCAGCTCCGCAGTAACCACGCCGTTGCCGCCGGCTACATTGTAGCCCCAGGGCACGATAAAGGAGATGGTCTTGGTACTGTTGTTTACAGTGCCCTTGATTCCAGTCTCGCTGTCGCCCAGGATGGCGGACTTCACGGAAACGTCAGTGCTGGGAGCAGGCTTGTTCATGGTTACCGTGTAGGTAGCGCTCTTCTTGCCTGCCTCATCGCCTCCAACATAAGCGTCGTCAGCAGCAAAGAAAACAACCTTCTTTGCCTCTACGGGAACAACGATGTCGCCGCCGGCGGCAACTGTCTCGTCACCCTCGTCGCCGTTTTCATCAGTGATGATCGCGACTACGTTGGTGAGGCTGCCAGTCAGCTCAACGGACAGCGTCTCATTCCCCGTTGCGTCATAAGCCACAGTGTCCGTAAAGGACTTTTTGTCTGTAGCCATTTCCAGAGTGCCCACTGCCGACTCCACAGAAACGACCGTACCGTCGTTTACGAACAGGGAATTAGCAGAAGCACCGAGCGGAATCATTGCGACAACCAGCATTACTGCCAGAACCATCGCAAGTGATTTCTTCAGGAACTTGCTCTTGTTCATGATTTCAACCCTCTTAAATTTTAGATTCTCACAGGGCATGATTTCCCCCTGTCTC
>CAMVYG010000050.1 GCA_947171615.1 uncultured Clostridia bacterium | reverse complement strand
GCTCTATGGCCACCACCTTTTCGCCACCTGGGAAAGCTCCCAGGTAAGCACGCCCATACCGGGGCCGATCTCTATGACGCCGGTGTTCCGATCCGCGCCGCATTCCGCCGCCATTCTGGGGCAGATCCCAGGATTGATAAGGAAATTCTGGCCCATGGCCTTGGAAAAATGAAAGCCGTGCCGGGTCAAAACCTCTTTGATATAAGATAGATCCGAAAGCCTGCTCATTGGTGCTCCTTTCTTGAACTTCGGTAGCCTTCAGGCGGAAAACAGCAAATCACTGCCTCGCGTCGTACAGCACACGCACGCCATCATCATAAATTTTCGGGAATCGGGCGGCGATCCACTCCTCGTCCACCTCATAGGAGGAGCGCTCAAAATCGCTGACAAGGATATACTCTACGCCATATTCCCGGAACCATTCTTCATGCTCTCCGGGCTGCTCGTATAACAGCGCGGCAATGCGCTCCCACTTTCCATACGGCAGGCCGTGGAAATAGAGATACGAGGAGGAGCCGCACAGGATATTGCGCCCGGCCAGAGAACAAATCTCATTATTGTGCCGGGTATCCGTTAAAATCAAAGCGTCCGGTTCCGTGTGCTCCTCTACAAAGCTGCTCAGGGCAATAGCCCCGTCCCCATAGATCTCATAGCGGGCATTCCACTCTCTTCCCATGGTCAGCACAGCGGAGAAGGTGCAGAGCGCTATAGTGACGCCACCTGCAAGCCGGCGCATTCCGGCGGCTCTGATCCGCTCCACCAGCCGGAAAAAGAAGTCCGAGGCCCCGCAGCACAGCAGAAGGTACGCCACATACAAAAGTTTATTGTTATCGTAGGGGTTGGGTTGGAACACGGCAAACTCCGCAATAAACCAGATCACAAGGGCGGGAGCGTATTTGGAAAACGCCTCGCTCTTTGCCGAAAGCAGCCCGCCCAGGGCCAAAACTCCCGCAAGGCCGAGGTTTTTCAGGTAGAACCAGAGATACCCGTCCTCTCCGATCACCCAGCCGAAATGCCCCCGGAGAAATCCGCCGCTTTCCGCCTGTTGAAAGGTCCAGAAGCAGAGCTGGGGCAGCGCCAGCACACAGGCCGTCAGCAGCAGCGCTCCCCAGGTAGAAAAAAGCTTTACCCCTTCTCCCCGCCGAATACACCTCCACAACAGCCAGCCCAGAACTAACAGAAACAGGCACGCTCCCATGCAGACCGCCCACAGAAGGCCCATTGACTCCTGCTTTCCGGCATGCCGGAGAAATGCTTGCAGCCCCCACATGCCGGGCAGACCCAGCACAAGAAGGCGCTTTCCGGCCCGCGCGCCCCAATCCTCCCAGGAAAGCTTTCGCAAAAGGTCTCCCAGCAGCCATACACCGCAAATCAGGGCCAGCGCCATAAAGGAATGGGTGTGGATCATGGGCAGCAGACCCGCCAGCGCCCCGGCATACAGGAAATATCGCTTCCTGCCCTCATAAGCCGCCCGGTACAGAAGATACAGGGTGGGAAACAGCACCGCCCAGCCAAACAGAGTAGCACGCTGAGGCAGCAGCATATCCACAATGACATTGACCCAGCGGATATTTTCCTCCACGTAATTGGTGGGGGTCTGGTAAAAATCCGTAAAGATCCGTAAAAAGTCCTCTTTGCTTCCCAGAAAGTACAGAAATCCAAAGCCGCCGTTGAAAAAGAAAAATATCCAGGCCAGCGCCGCTTTCTTTCGGGAGGTCAAGAGCCGGGAAACAAAAAGGTAGCCGCCGAAAAACACCTGGGCCCCGGCTGCCGCCATAGGCAGAAAGTACGACCACTTCAGGGCCTCAACCCAAAAGACAGTCAGCTCATCCCCCAAATGGTAAAACAGATAGAGAGAAGAAGAAATGCTGTCGCTTAAAAACGGATAAGAAAGACGGAATCCCGGCAGCAGAGGATATTCCGGCGGAAACGTGCCCTGCCGGGCCATGCTGGTGATAAAGCTCAGGTGCATGCTCATATCGCCGAAGGTGGCCTGGCTGGAAGAAATGCGCCCGTTTTCAAATCGGAAAGAGCGCCATACCAGCAGCCAGAAAAACAGGGTGACAAGCAATACGACCCACAAAAATTTTCTTTTTCGAAAAACAGAGAAGCCTGAAAAAAGCCGAAGCCTTTCCCTATGCTGCAAAATAAACACAGAAATGGCCGCACAGACCAGCACAAGTCCGGCGGCGCACAGATGGGCCGCCCTGGAAAAGCCCAGAAAGAAGGCAAAGGGTACAGGGAACCATTGAAGCGACACACTGCCCAGCACACTGCCCAGCAGCAGCCTGACCCCGCCGCTTTCCTCAGAAAACAGCGCCTGGGCCATACACAGGCCACACAGCTGGAACAGCAGAAAAAAAGCCGTGCCTCCCAGCACTCCCATGGATATCCTCCCCCCAAAAACCCAAATCTTTGCTATCATCTTACTATTTTTCCATAAAAAAGTAAACCGCTTTTACCTTGCGGCAGAAAAAGAATTGTTGTATACTGATGAAAAATGATGGTTGGAAAGCATGAATCAGATCCGCGTGATAAAATCATCTTTCCTGAATCAAACGGAGGAATTGTTATGGAAAAGCTTGTGCGCAGGGATAAAACAAATTATTATCTGGATCTGGCGGAAACCGTTGCCCAGCGGGGCACCTGCTTACGCAGGCTGTACGGGGCCGTCATTGTAAAAAATGACGAGGTGGTCTCCACCGGTTATGTCGGCGCACCCAGAGGACGGGAAAACTGCTCCGATCTGGGCTACTGCCTGCGGACAAAAATGGGAATCCCCAGAGGGGAACGGTACGAGCTGTGCCGCAGCGTTCACGCGGAAGCCAACGCCATTATTTCCGCTTCCCGTCGGGACATGATCGGCTCTACCCTGTATCTGGTGGGAAGAAATGTAGACGACGGGGAATATGTGAAAAATGCCACCAGCTGCTCTATGTGCAAGCGCATGGTGATAAATGCCGGGATCGAGCGGGTGATCGTTCGGGACGACAGAGAACATTACCGCACCATCTATGTGGCCGACTGGATTCGGGACGATGAATCCCTTCAGGGAGTTCTGGGCTATTGAGCGCCCAAAAGAACAGCCGTTACGGCCTGCTGGATTCTTTGCGGGGCCTGTGCCTTCTCAGCATGATCGGCTACCACGGCATGTACGATCTGCTTCATATTGCGGGATTTCCCCTTCCCTGGCTTCATGATACGCCGGGGTATTTGTGGCAGCAAAGCATCTGCTGGAGCTTTATCCTGCTTTCCGGCTTTTGCTGGAGCCTTTCCCGAAAACCGCTTCGCCACGGTCTGATCCTGACAGCCTGCGGAGCGGGGGTCACACTGATCACCTATTTTCTGATGCCCTCCGAGCTGATCCAGTACGGTGTGCTGACTCTGCTGGGGCTTTCCGCTTTGCTATTGCAGCTTTTCACATGGCTGGGAAACCGCTTTTCCCTGGGTTTTCCGCCTGCCCTGGGGCTGCTTCTTTCTCTGTTGCTCTTTTTCCTGCTGCGCGGTGTGCCCCAGGGATATCTGGGCTTTGAAGGGCTGCGGCTCTACCCGCTGCCGGAAAGCCTGTATCAAACTGATTGGGCGGCGGTGCTGGGTTTTACCTCCCCCAGCTTTTATTCCGCGGACTACTTCCCCCTTCTGCCCTGGTTTTTCCTGTACACTGCCGGATTTTTCCTGTGGAAGTGCCTTTCCCGCCGGGAGAAGGTGTTGGAGTTTCTGCGCCCCGGATTCGCGCCCCTTTCCTTTCTGGGGCGGCACAGCCTTTTGATCTATCTCCTGCACCAGCCTGCGCTGCTGGGGATCGTTCTGCTGTTTCAGCGGGGATAAGAGATTTATCAATCATTATTTACTGTCATTCCAAGCGAAGCGAGGAATCCCGGTTAGAAGTGATTGGCGAATAAAAAGGACTTTGTACCTGCTGACTGAGATGTAGTCGAGATCCTTCGGGAAAATCCGAGGGATCTTTTGCTCAACAATGACAGCAGGGAGTGAAGGCTGGCGCAGGCTATTGTCCTAAATGGCCAACAAACCACAAACAGCGGGAAATAACCGACGAACCATAAATCACCCAACCTTGTCTTATGCATAAAATGGGATAAGCCATGTTCCTTTCCGGGGCTGGCTTTTTTAGCTTTTTGCAGACAAACAAGAGCCGGGACGGCGAAGCTTTTCGCCATTCGGCAGAGATAACGAGGTGATAATGTGAAAAATACTTTTTCACACACCGTCTTTGTGCCTTTGCCGCAACAAGGAAATCGGCAATCGGCTACGCCGACCGGCACAAATTCCGAAAAAAGGAATGGTGATTTTTTATGGGCAAGCCCCTGATCATGGTAAGCTCTGTAACCTATGCCATGAAAGCCAGGGATCTCTTACTCCGCCACGGGATACGAGGCTATGTAGAGCGGATTCCCAGAACGGCGGAAACAGGCTGTGGCTACGGTGTGTATGTACCTCAGGGCGCGGACGCCGCAGAGCGGATCCTGCGGGAAAATAATATCAGAATACTGGGCAGGCTGGAACAGGATGATGACAGATGATCTACCTGGATAACAGCGCCACCACCTACCCAAAGCCTTTAGGCGTGCGGGACGCGGTGCTCAAAAGCTTTCGTGGGCTTGGGGCTAATCCCGGGCGGAGCAGCTACGAAATGAGTATGCGTACAACACAGGCAGTGTATGAATGCAGGCAATGCGCGGCGCAGTTGTTCGGCGCTGCCGGGCCGGAATGTGTGGTATTTCAGCCCAGCTGCACCCAGGCGCTGAATTTGGTGCTGAAGGGAACTCTCAAAAGCGGAGACCATGTGGTGGTTTCCGATCTGGAGCACAACGCAGTGATGCGTCCGCTTTCAGAACTTGCAAAACGGGGCGTGACCTATACGGTGGCAAAGGTGACGCCCGCCGACAGCGTTGCCACCATGGAAGCTTTTCGGCAGGCCATGGGCCCTCACACAAAGCTGGTAGTATGCACCCAGGCTTCCAATGTATTCGGTATTCGGGTGCCGGTAGAGCGCATTGCCGCTCTGTGCCACCAGTACGAGGCAAAGATTTGTGTGGACTGCGCCCAGAGCGCGGGGTTGGTTCCCATTGATCTTCAGGACAGCGGGATCGACTACCTGTGCTGCGCGGGACACAAGGGACTATACGGCCCTATGGGTACCGGCATGCTGATTTTCCGAAACCCTCAGGATAAGCTTGCCACGTTGATCGAGGGAGGAACCGGCACCCAGTCCCGCAGCATGCTTCAGCCTGACGATCCGCCGGAACGGTATGAAAGCGGCACTTTGAATGTGCCGGGTATTCTGGGCCTGCGGGCCGGCATGGAATTTGTGAGAAGAAATGGGCCGGAAAAGATCTGGCAGGAAGAAATGCAAAAAATCAGACTGCTTTACGGCAGGCTTTCCAGGCTTCCCAGAGTAAAGCTGTATACGGAAGCGCCCAGTATGCCCTGGTACCTGCCGGTGCTTTCCTTTACGGTAGAGGGAATTCCCAGCGAAGCCGTGGGAGAGGCACTGGCAAAAGCCGGGATCGCGGTGCGCAGCGGGCTGCACTGCGCACCGCTGGCCCATGACAAAATGGGTACGGAGTCAGGAACCGTGCGGGTATCTCCCTCTGCATTTACCCGCAGAGAGGAAATGGAAGCACTGGCAGCCAAAGTCAGGCAGATCTGCCAGAAATAGGAAACGGGAAAACTTTTAGAGAAATCGCAAAACCCCTTTTATTTGCGATTTTTTTGTGTTAAAATGAATCAGGAAAAGAAACATGCTCCTGCCGTATCAGGTAGGGAGCGGTGTGAAATTTTGAAAGGAAAGGAAGGATCGCGATGGACGCGTTGATAAGCTTTCTATCCCGAACAGGCCAGACGATCCTGAATGTGGCCCGGCAGTTCACGCTGAAGGACGCCATTGATGTTCTCGTTGTTACAGCGCTGCTGTACGGCGTGATCAAGCTGGTGCGGGAAACCCGGGCGGGACAGCTGGTAAAGGGAATTCTTTTGCTGGTCGTCCTGTTTTGGGTATCTTCCAGCAACGTGCTGAATTTGATGATGCTCAACGCGATTCTGCACTCGTTTTTCCAATCTGCCTTTATCGTAGCGGTCATTTTGTTTCAGCCGGAGATCCGCCAGGCACTGGAACAGGTAGGCCGCAGCAAGGTGGGGCAATCTCTGGCAAGTGCTGTGGGAATGAAGGAAAAAGAGCGCGACAAAACAGAGCTTCACCAGGCTATTGACGGTGTGGTGGAGGCTACCGCGCTGCTTCAGCAGATGCGCATGGGCGCGCTGATCGTGTTTGAACGCCATACAAAGCTGGGGGAGATCGCCGCTACAGGTACCATTGTAGAGGCTGATCCCTCTGCCCAGCTGATTGGTAACATATTTTTCAATAAAGCGCCTCTGCACGATGGGGCCATGATTATCCGAAACGGCAAAGTGCATGCGGCCGGCTGTATTCTTCCCCTTACCGCCAGCGACAGTGTCAGCGCCGAATTGGGTACCCGCCACAGAGCCGCCCTGGGAATGAGCGAGAATTCCGATGCGGTAGTAGTGGTGGTTTCCGAGGAAACCGGGCAGATTTCTATTGCCATGAACGGAAAATTGACCAGAAATTACAATCGCGTCAGCTTGAGAGAAACACTGGAACGAACCGTGCTGGGAATTTCCGGAAAGCCTTCCGGCGGCAGGCGGATCTTGGGAAAGCTGGGGTTGGGCTCCGGTTCTTCCAAAAAAGAAAGCTAAAACTTGAAACATAAATGTGTGAAACCCAGCGGCTTTTGCCGTTAAAATAACGGAAAACCCCGCGATTCCCGAAGAAAGGGCGCATTTTGCGGGCAGGTCACGCCGGCAAAAGCTATGGTTATAAGTATGGAAGAAGAAAAGAAAAATTCGCAGGAAGAGTTGGAAAAGAAAAAGAAGAAGCTGAGCTTAAACGGGATTTTCTATCATAACACCTTTGTTCTGATTTTCTCTTTCTGCGTGGCTTTGATCTCCTGGTTTATGATAGCCGCCGGAAATGGGGACAGCAACCGGATCATCAATGATGTGCCGATCTTCGTGAAATTGTCTTCCGCCGCTGAAGAGGATGGTTTCCGGGTGTTTAATATGTCCTATAATACGGCGGATCTTGAAATCTCCGGCAGCAGTCTGATCACCAACAAATTGTCTTCGGAAGATTTTGAGGTGTTCGTAAATTTAAATCTGACCTCTACAAAGCTTACCGGGAACACTTTGCAAAAGGCCACGGCCCGGGTGCGCACGGAAAAGAAAACGTCAATTTCCGACTACAGCATTGTTTCCGTGAATCCGGAAGAGATCACCGTGGAGTATGACCGCTATAAAGAGGTCACCTTCCCCATTGAACATGAGGAAATCAAATACAGCGCAGACGCCGGTTTCTATCCCGGCGCTCCGGTGTTTTCGGCGGAATCCGTGACCATTTCCGGGCCGGAATCCTCCGTCAATAAGATCAGCCGGGCAGCGATAAGCTTTACACTGGACAGCCCCCTGAAGGCGGACGCTTCCTTTACCTGCCCGGTACGGCTGTATGACCAGAACAATCAGGAGATCAGCGATGTATCTGCCCTGTATCTGGAAATGGATGTGGATACGGTAGATGTTGTGGTCCCGATCCTGGCGAAAAAGACGGTAACTCTGGTTCCTTCTACCGTGCATCAGCCCAAGGGCTTCTCTGACAGCCGAATCACGGTAAGCCCGGCCACCATCGATATTGCCGGTTCGACCGATGTGCTTGCGGGCATTAAAGAGATCCAGTTGAATACACCTATTGATTTTGCAGAATTGGATCTTCAGCAGAAAAACACCTTTACAGTAGATATTCCCCTGCCTGCGGGCGTGCGGAATATCAGCGCGGTAGGAGAAAACGCGGTGAGCCAGGCCACGGTAACGGTGAATCTCAATGGTTTCCGAGATGCGGCTGTTACGGTGTATTCCGATAATTTCCAGATCTCCAACAAGCCGGTGGGAAAAGAAGTGTCGATCACCACCCAGTCTTTGGAGATCGCGTTGGTGGGCTCGGAAGCGCAGGTTTCAAAGCTGACGGGAGATTCCATTTCCGTCCAGCTGGATCTGACGAACTTTGCCTCACATCTGGGCAGTGTGGAAGTGCCTGCCACCATTGCCATTACCGGAAGCAGCTCGGATACCTGCTGGGTCCTGGGCAAATATACGGTTTTGGTTCAGATCACGGACAGGGTCTCCTTGCAGGCCGCTGCTCCACAGGAAAAGGTGTCTTCCTATGCGCCTCTTGTAGCGGCGCCCCAGGAATAGCTTCGAGAAGCGCTGCGCTCAAAGGGTGCTGTAATTCCGGTATATAAAGTATAATTTATCAGGTAAGGGAGGCGGTGCGCTTCCCTTACCGATTTTAAGAGCCCGACCCAAAATCAGGCGTGTATAATTTTAAGTTAGGCTTTAAGAAGGAGGCGTAGTGTGAAAAGTGCTTTTTCACACACCGCCTTTGCCGCAACAGGCAAAGCGGCAATCGGCTGCAACCACCGGCACAAATTCCGATAAAAGAAATGGGGGATTTTTATGGACGTTCGGGTAGGTGACATTCTTCGCATGAAAAAGCCCCACCCCTGCGGCAGCCTGGAATTTTCCGTGCTGCGCTCCGGCATGGATTTTAAGATCAAATGCTGTAAATGCGGTCGGGAGGTCATGCTTCCCCGTTTGAAATGTGAGAAAAACATCAAAAAAATCATTCGGGAAGAATCGGCGGAGCCATAGCTTCTCTGTGTAACAGACATATACATTTTTTTACTTTACACAGAAAGAGGCTGGCATTGCTATGTTTGAAAATTTGCAGGTATTTGAAAATCGGCTGGAGGAATTGAACCTGAAGCTTTACGATCCGCAGACGGCGGGAGATCGGGAGCTTTACGCCCAGCTGATGAAAGAGTATAAGGAACTGGAACCCATTGTTGAAGCCTATCGGGAGTATAAGCGCTGTGCAGAGGCCGTTACCGGCGCGAAAGAGCTTTTGGAGGAATCCTCTGACCGGGAGCTCAGGGAGCTGGCCCAGGCAGAACTGCGGGAAAGCGAGGAAGCGCTTTCCCAGTGGGAGGAGAAGATCAAGATCCTGCTGCTGCCAAAGGACCCCAACGATGAAAAAAATGTGATCGTGGAAATCCGCGGCGGTACCGGTGGCGAAGAAGCCGCGCTTTTTGCCTATGATCTTTATCGCATGTACGCGGCTTATGCGGAAAAACGGGGCTGGAAAACGGAAATTATGAATCTGAATGAAACAGAGCTGGGCGGCTTTAAGGAAGTCAGCTTCCTGATTGACGGCGAAGGGGCATATTCCCGCCTGAAGTTTGAAAGCGGCGCTCATAGGGTGCAGCGGGTGCCGGAAACGGAGACTCAGGGACGAATCCACACCTCCGCCGCCACGGTGGCGGTGCTGCCGGAGGCGGAAGATGTGGAAGTAGAGATCGACCCCAAAGATCTTCAGATCGATACCTTCCGTTCCAGCGGAGCAGGAGGACAGCACATCAATAAAACCTCCTCCGCCATTCGGATCACCCATCTCCCCACTGGCATGGTGGTGGAGTGCCAGGACGAAAGAAGCCAGTATAAGAATAAGGACAAAGCCATGAAGGTGCTGCGTTCCCGCCTGCTTTCCCAGGAGCGGGAAAAGGCCAGCGCCCAGGTGGCGGAAGAACGCAGAAGCCAGGTGGGAAGCGGTGACCGCTCCGAGCGGATCCGCACCTACAATTTCCCCCAGTCCAGAGTGACCGATCACCGCATCGGCCTGACTCTTTATAAGCTGGAGGAGATCATGGCAGGGGCGTTGGATCAGGTGATCGACCCGCTGATCGCCGCCGACCGCGCGGCCCAGCTGGAGGAGTGAGACTGGCTGTTGGAAAGGGCAAAACGGTTAAGCTAAATTATAATTTATACCGCTTATCTTTTCCGTTCTCTATCATCCCAAACAAAAGGACTGCCCTGTTCTGCCCTGTTTTTCTTCCAATACATACATTTCGTCATCATCGGAGTACTTTATGGATACATTACTTTTAAGCGGAGACCATAAGAATGATATGGAGCGTGCCGGAGAGCTTCTCCGGTGCGGTGATATCGTGGGCTTTCCTACGGAAACTGTTTACGGGCTTGCCGCCAACGCCTTAGATCCCGAAGCGGTAAAAAAGATTTTTGCCGCCAAGGGAAGGCCTGTGGATAATCCGCTGATCGTCCATATTGCCGAGCTTTCTCAATGGGCTCCGTTGGTGCGGGAGATCCCGGAAGCCGCCCGGCGGCTGGCAGAACGCTTTTGGCCGGGGCCATTGACCATCATTTTGGAAAAATCCGATTTGATCCCCATGGAGACCAGCGGAGGGCTTTCCACAGTAGGGGTGCGCTTCCCTGCGCATCCGGTGGCCCAGGCGCTGATCTGTGCGGCAGGAGTCCCGCTGGCGGCTCCCTCCGCCAATCGCTCCGGCAGGCCCAGTCCCACCACGTTTTCACATTTGCGGGAGGACATGGAGGGTAGAGCGGCGGCGCTGATCGATGGCGGCGATTGCAGCGTGGGCGTGGAGTCCACTGTGATCACCCTTGCGGGAGATCGTCCCAAATTGCTGCGGCCAGGTGGTATTACGCTTTCTCAGCTGGAAAGCGTTTTAGGTGAGGTTGAGGTAGACCCCGCTGTGCTCAACCGGTTACAGGAGGGCACCCAGGCCGCCTCCCCCGGTATGAAATATAAACACTATTCGCCAAGGGCGGAAGTCACGCTGGTGGACGCTTCTCCCGAAGAGTATTCAAATTATGTAAACCAAAATCCAGGCTGTCATGCCCTTTGTCTGGAAGAGGACATTCCCTATTTGATAGGGCCATATCTCAGCTTTGGCGGTAGATATAACGGGGCAGAACAGGCTCGTCTCCTGTTTTCCCGGCTTTCTCAGCTGGATGAGCTGGGCGCTGGTCGGGTCTATGCTCATATGCCCTCTAAGCGTGGGATCGGCCTGGCGGTGTACAACCGGCTGATCCGTGCGGCGGGATTTTCTGTGATAAATCCTAAAAATCACTTTGTGGTGGGACTGACCGGCCCCAGCGGCGCGGGAAAATCCACTGTTGGGAAGCTTTTGCAAAAGGCAGGTTGGGCCGTGATCGACTGCGACGCCCTCACCCGCAGCCCGGAAGTATATGACAGCCAATGCGTTCTGGCGCTTCAATCCGCTTTCGGGGAAGATATTGCCCCAAAAGGTGAGCTTGACAGAAGAAAGCTTGCAAAGCGTGCCTTTGCCACGCCGGAGGAAAAGCGGCGACTGGAAGAAATCACCTTTCCCAGGATCCTTGCGGCTGTGCGGCGGGAGATAGAACGCAACTTTTCTCAGGGCAAGCAGGTTGTGGCACTGGACGCTCCCACTCTTTTTGAGGCCGGTTTAGATGCTTCCTGTACCAGAATTTTGACTGTTACCGCGCCGGAAGCAGAGCGGCTTGCCCGAATTCAGCGGCGGGATGGTATGACCGAAGAAGAAGCAAAACTGCGGCTTTCCGCCCAGCGGGAAGAATCGTTCTACACAGACAGGGCAGATTATGTGGTCGAAAACCGGGCGGAAGGAGAGCTTCTGGAAGCCCTTGCTCCTGTTTTACAGGAATTGCAGATCGGGAACGGAGGAGCGTGTTCATGAGAAAAGGAGGTCTTGCCCTTGCCGCCGCTTTTCTGGTGGTGGCGCTGCTGGGGATCTTTGCCGGGCCGCCTTTGGTGGAAACCGGCTGGAAGCTGTTATATCCCCGGCCTTATGAGGAATTGATCGGGCGGGAAGCGCAGGAATTTTCCCTGGATAAAAACCTGGTTTACGCGGTGATGCGGACAGAAAGCAAATTTGACGCTGACGCGGAATCCCATGCCGGGGCCAAGGGGCTGATGCAGCTGACCCCCGCCACCTTTCAGTGGATCGCCTCCCTGTACCCTCCGGAAAACGGCGGCGAAGATGTACTGGACCCGGAGGATAACATTCACTGCGGCTGCGCCCTGCTCCGTCTGCTTTTAGACCAATACGGCAGCTTGGAAGTGGCCCTGTGCGCTTACAATGCCGGAATGGGAAACGTGGCAAGCTGGCTGGAAGAGGAAAAATATTCCAGCGATGGGGAAAGCCTGCATACGATCCCTTACCCCGAAACCGACAGCTATGTGAAAAAAGTGAAGCGAGCCATGGAGCGGTACGAAAAGCTGTATGAATAAGGCATGATTTATCATTCATTTTTACCAGCTTCTAATACACGTTGTCATTCTGAGGCGTGAAAACGCCGAAGAATC
>CAMVYG010000049.1 GCA_947171615.1 uncultured Clostridia bacterium | reverse complement strand
ATTCTTGACAAGTTTATAAACTCAGAGTATCATAGACCTGAACTACAAATTCTGGAAATTTCTCCGCCTGGAGGCACGG
This sequence comes from uncultured Clostridia bacterium, assembly GCA_947171615.1. Classification (GTDB taxonomy): domain Bacteria; phylum Bacillota; class Clostridia; order Oscillospirales; family Acutalibacteraceae; genus Acutalibacter. The sequence goes on along the minus strand of CAMVYG010000049.1, from coordinate 12,203 downwards.
CCCCGCAGGCGTCAAAAACAGGGAGTTTTATGAAAGCGCTGGCTGCACCTCTGCCGCTTTTTCTCTCCCGGAAAGGCAGTGACGGCATGATCGATCAAAGACTGTGGGAAATCCTGCTGGATTCCTTCTGGAAAATACTTTTGCCCGGCCTTGTCACCACCATTCCCCTGACAGTGATCGCTTTTTCCATCGCGATGGTGATCGCGGTTTTTATGGCGCTGGTGCAGTTTGCCAATGTAAAGGTATTAAAGCAGCTTGCCCGGTTCTATATTTGGATCTTCCGGGGCACGCCCCTGCTGGTACAGCTTTTTGTGGTATTTTACGGCTTTCCCAGTATCGGCCTGCTGATCGACCCCTTTCCCGCGGCGGTGCTGGTTTTCTCCCTGAATGAGGGGGCCTACTGCGCGGAGATCGTCCGGGCGGCATTGGAATCCGTCCCCCAGGGGCAGCTGGAGGCCGGGTACTGCACAGGCATGTCCTATCTCCAGACCATGCGGCGGATCATTCTGCCCCAGGCCATGCGCACCGCCTTCCCCTCCCTGGCAAATTCCGTGATCGCCATGGTAAAGGACACCTCCCTTGCCGCCAATATCACAGTGACGGAAATGTTCATGGCCACCCAGCGCATTGTGTCCCGCACCTATGAGCCGCTGGCCCTGTATATTGAGGTGGGACTGATCTATCTGCTGTTCTCCACAGTGCTGACAAAGCTTCAGGCCTGGGGGGAAAAGAAGCTCAGCGCCCATATGAAGCAGGAGGACTGACGCCGTATGCTGAAAATTAACGGGATCAAAAAATCCTTCGGGAGCCTGGATGTTCTCAAAGGTGTGGATTTACAGGTGGAAAAGGGAGACGTGGTGGCAATTTTAGGCCCCAGCGGCTCCGGCAAAACCACCCTGCTGCGCTGCATCAATTTTCTGGAAACGGCAAACGATGGCATCCTGAGCTTTGACGGCGAGGAGTTTCACCTCGGCCGCATTTCCAAAAAGGATATCGCCAGGCTGCGCAGAAAAACCGCCTTTGTGTTTCAAAGCTACAATCTGTTTCTGAATAAAACGGCCCTGCAAAATGTGACGGAAGGGCTGATCGTCGCCCGGAAAATGCCAAAGGCCCAGGCGGAGGAGATTGGGAAGCGGTGTCTCGATAAGGTAGGCCTTTCCGACCGGTACGGCTATTATCCCAGCCAGCTTTCCGGCGGCCAGCAGCAGCGGGTGGCCATTGCCAGAGCCCTTGCCACTGACCCGGAGATCATCTGCTTTGACGAGCCCACCTCCGCCCTGGATCCGGAGCTTACCGGAGAGGTGCTTTCCGTCATGCGGCAGCTGGCCCTTGACGGCATGACCATGCTGGTGGTCACCCATGAAATGGGCTTTGCCCGCACAGTTTCCAACAAGGTCATTTTTATGGAGGACGGCGTAGTGGTAGAGGCCGGCCCCTCCAAAAATCTTTTTGAAAACCCCAGGGAAGAGCGCACCAAGGCTTTCCTGCAAACAGTAGGCGGCGTCATGCCTGCTGAATCACTTACGGAAACCCCGTAGTAAAGGAGATCATTTTATGAAAAAACGTGTTACAGCCCTTCTTCTCGCGGTACTTCTGGTATGCTTTACAGCGCTGTCCGGCTGCGGGCAAAGCGCCAAAAGCGGCGATCTGCTTTCCAAGATCAAGGAAAAAGGGGAGATCACCATTGCCATGGAAGGCACCTGGGCCCCCTGGACCTACCATGATGAAAGCGATGCTCTGGTGGGCTATGATGTGGAGATCGGCCAGTATATCGCCGACTACATCGGCGTAAAGGCCAATTTTGTGGAAGGCGAGTGGGACGGCCTGCTGGCCGGGCTGGAATCCGGGCGGTACGATGTGATGATCAACGGCATGACGGTAGATGACAACCGCCGGGAGAAGTACAACCTTTCCACCCCCTATGCCTATGACCATACCGCCGTGGTGGTGCAGGGGAGCAACAACGAGATTCAAAGCCTGGATGATCTAAACGGCAAGAAGACAGCCAACACTTTGAGCAGCGTCTATGCCAAGGTAGCGGAGGAGCACGGGGCGGAAGTCACCGGCGTGGACGATCTGAACCAGACCTTCGAGCTGCTTTTAAGCGGCAGGATCGACGCAACTCTGAACTCGGAACTTACCTATGCCGACTACATGAAAGAGCACCCCGACGCCGATCTCAAGATCGCCGTAATGACAGAGGAAGCTGATGAAACCGCTATTCCCGTGCGCAAAGGAGAGGACACCGCCTCTCTGCTGGAGGCCATCAACGGCGCTTTGGAGGAAATGCGCGGGAACGGAACGCTCAGCGAGCTTTCCCAGAAATACTTTGGCCGGGATATTTCCAAGGCCTCTTAACAACAAAAATCCTTAAAAAGGCGCGGTTTTTACTGCGCCTTTTCTCTTGAAATTTTCACAAAAATATGCTATTGTTAAATCACTATACAGAGTCTGTTACTCGGCACGGAACAAGCAATTCATTTTGGGGAAGTCAGTTTGAAAAACAAATTTTTCAAACTTTGCAGGCAATTTATTTTGGGAGGTCATATTTATGAAAATCGGTATCGGCACCTACTCGTTCGGAGGCATTGCCAGCTACCTGGGCCTTGGCCCCACTCTGCTGGAAAAATTCCAAACCATTCGGGATCTGGGCTTTGAAAGCGTGGAGCTGCTGCCCGTAGATTTGGAAAACGATGTGGAAGACATTAAGAAATGGCTGGCGGAAACCGGCCTTACCGTAACCTCCATCCACGCGGAGCCCACCGAGGAGATCGTCAAAAAAATGGCGGCTCTGGGCGGCAAGGCGGTCATCTGGGCGGGCACTCCCTTCTGCAATAAGGCGGAGGCCATTGAGGTAGCCCACCTTTTGGATGAAATGGCGGAAATGGCCGAGCCCTATGGGATCAGGATCGGCTACCACAACCACAGCCAGGAATTCTATTTTGACGAGGGAAAATCCCTTTTGGAGCATCTGCTGGATAACAGCTCCAAATGCTTCTCCCAGCTGGACTGTGGCTGGGCCCAGAACGGCGGCATGTATCCCCCCTACTTTATCCGCAAGTATAAAAACCGGATCGTCTCCATTCATGTCAAGGAAAACAGCCGGGTACAGGGCCCCGGCGGCGTGCCGGAATCTCGCCGGGAAGCCCAGCAGAACGGCGGTGGAAACCCCTTTGCCAACGTGGCGGAAATGTCCCTGGAGGAACGCCAGAAAATTCTCGATGGCTTTAATGCTCAGCGGAACAGCCCCGAGGGCAAAAAGCGCTTTGAGGTACAGTGCAAAATGGGCGCGCCGGAATCCAATATCGACTGGAAGGAGATCAAAAACGCTCTGGACGAGCAGGATTTTGAAGCCTTCTGGGTGGTAGAACGGGAAGGCTTCTACGATGAGCATGATCAATGCCTCAAGGACGACTGCACCTGGCTCAAAGAAAACATAAAGTAAAGTGTTTCAGAACAAAGAGCGCTGCGTCTGCGGCGCTTTTTTGTCCTTTTCCGTTTTGGAATTCATTTTTAGAAAAACAGGAGCGTTTCGCCATGGAAGAAAAAAACATGAAATTCGCTGGCCAGGAAACCGTTAAAGCCTGGATCGAGCAGGGAGAAACCGCTTTGGGGATCGAGCTGGGCTCCACCCGCATCAAGGCAGTGCTGATCGGGGCAGACCACTCCCCTATTGCATCCGGCGACTTTACCTGGGAAAACCGACTGGAAAACGGCGTGTGGACCTACCACCTGGACGACGTTTGGCAGGGAATTCAATCTGCTTACCGGGCTTTGAGCCAGGAAGTGCGGACACAGTACGGCACTGTGCTGAAGCGCCCCGGCGCTCTGGGCGTCTCCGCTATGATGCACGGCTATCTTCCCTTTGACGGGGAAGGAAACCAGCTGGCGGAGTTTCGCACCTGGCGGAACACCCTGACGGAGCGGGAAGCGGCAGAGCTTACGGAGCTTTTTCAATTCAATATTCCCCAGCGCTGGAGCATTGCCCACCTGTGGCGGGCCATTCAAAACGGGGAACCCCATGTCAAAAAACTTCAGTACCTTACCACGCTGGCAGGCTATGTCCACTGGAAGCTTACCGGGGAAAAAGTGCTGGGCGTGGGAGAAGCCTCCGGCATGTTCCCCATTGACAGCAGTACGAAAACCTTTTATACCGGCATGGCGGCACAGTTTGACGATCTCCTTTCGGAGCGGGGCATTTCCTGGCGGCTGCTTGACGTGCTGCCCAGGGTGCTTTCTGCCGGGGAGGCCGCCGGAACGCTGACGCCGGAAGGGGCGGCGCTTTTAGACCCCACCGGGGCGCTGGAGCCGGGAATTCCCCTGTGCCCTCCGGAGGGAGATGCGGGCACCGGCATGGCGGCCACCAACAGCGTATCCGCACGCACGGGAAATGTTTCCGCGGGAACCTCTATCTTTGCCATGGTGGTGCTGGAAAAGCCCCTTTCAAAGGTATATCCGGAGATCGATCTGGTCACCACCCCTTCCGGTCTGCCTGTAGCTATGGTTCACTGCAATACCTGCACCTCGGAGTTGGATGCCTGGGTCAAGGTGTTCGGGCAGCTGCTGGAGGCGGCAGGAACACGGCTTTCCAAATCTCAGCTTTACGAGCTGCTGTATCATCAGGCTTTAAAAGGGGAGCCGGACTGCGGCGGCGTGCTGACCTATAACAGCTTTTCCGGCGAGCCGGTAGCGGGTTTGGAAGACGGATGCCCCCTGGCTCTCCACAGCCCCGACAGCCCCCTGACCCTTCCCAACTTCATGCGGGCGCAGCTGTATGCCGCCATGGCCGCCCTGCAAATGGGCATGGAGCTTCTGTTCCGGAAAGAGCATGTTTCTTTGGAAAAACTCTATGGCCACGGCGGGCTGTTCAAAACAAAAGGCGTGGGACAGCGGCTTTTGGCCGGGGCGCTGGAAGTGCCTGTGGCGGTGATGGAAACCGCCGGAGAGGGCGGCCCCTGGGGCATGGCGCTATTGGCCATGTACCGGAAAAACCGGCAGCCCGGAGAGACTTTGGAACGCTATTTGGAGCAAAAAGTCTTCCAAAGTGCCGCCGGAAGCGTCGCGCAGCCCCAGGCGGAAGACATTGCCGGGTTCCGGCGCTATATGAAACGCTACCGTGCCGGGCTCACTGTCGAACGGGAAGCGGCACAGGCAGTCAAGCAATCTTTCTCTAACAACTAATTAAAAGCGGATCATCATAACTCTCTCCCCCGGCACAGGTTCTAAACTCCCGTTTCTTTTACATAGCATAGCCTGAGAGATTTTGAACCCGGGTGGTATGGCTATGTTTCTGACGCTGAGACTTCGCAAAAAACTTCTGTTGACCGCGCTGGTATTTTGTTGTATCCTATTGGCACTGACCGCTGTTTTGTTGTTTCCTCCCGGCTCCTTTTCCTCCGCTGCCACCGAGCCGGAGCAGAAGGACTATATCAAATGGGTGGATTTCACCGTGCCGGAAGGACTTTTGCAGGCTGCTTTAGAGGCGGATCTTGCCACCTATAGCGACCCGGAATGCCCCCACGTAAGCTGGGTTGACCTTCTGGCTTACCTGGGCGCTCAGTACGGCGGGGATTTTTCCCGGTACAAAACGAAGGATCTCACCGCCCTGCTGGAGCAGACAAAAGAGGGCGCTTCCGTTTCTTCTCTGGCCTCCGGTATGAAATATTACAGCTATTACCGGGAGGCCTACGGCGCGGTGCTGAGCGGCCTGGTAGGCGAATACGAGGAAGAAACGGAATCCGGGTGGGAAAAGCGATACGGTCTTCGGGGCTATTCCCCCATTGCCAAAACCTTTCCCTACAGCGATTATGACGATTTCGGCGCGGGCCGCAGCTACGGTTACAAGCGAAAGCACCTGGGCCACGATATGATGGCGGCGGTAGGTACGCCGGTGATCGCCGTGGAATCCGGCGTGGTAGAGGCTATGGGCTGGAACCAGTACGGCGGCTGGCGGCTGGGGATCCGCAGCTTTGACGGAAAGCGCTACCACTACTATGCCCATCTTCGGCAAAACCGCCCTTATGCTGAGGGGCTGGCAGTGGGTGAGACTGTTATGGCCGGAGATGTGATCGGCTATGTGGGCCGCACCGGCTACAGCGCCACGGAAAACACCAACAACATCAATGTAAGCCACCTGCATTACGGCTTGCAGCTGATTTTTGACGAATCCCAAAAAGAGGGAAATAACGAGATCTGGATCGATGTATACGATCTGTGCAATCTCCTGCGAAGCCGCCAAAGCGAGGTGCAGCGGGACGATTCCACCAAAGAATGGAGCCGGGTGCGGGACTTTCGGGAAGAGATTCCGGAGGACTGCTTTGTCCCCCCGCCTCCGTCGGAAGAGGATCCTTCCTGAAAAATTTTGGGAAAGCTGTTACATTTTTTCTGTGACAGCGCTCTCTTGTTAAAGACGTTTAAAAGCACGGAACAAAAAAGGAGAAATATTTCATGAACAAAGCGGAACGGGAACGCTCCCGGCTTCAAAGAGAGCAGATCCGAAGGCGGAATCTGCGGATCATAAAGCTCCTGGGGATCGGTGTGCTGGTCATCATTGCGGTTTCTCTGTTTGCCTCCGCGCTTTCAGGCTTTGTCTCTTCTTCAGAGGATCAAAACAGCTCCTCCGGGCAGTTGAATATTTCTATTGCTTCTTCCGTATCTGTCGCGCCCGATCCCACGCCTTTGCCGGAACCGGAGGACCCCCGACTGTCGGACCCCCTTCTGGTGCTGGTCAACAGCGAAAATCCCCTGCCGGAAAATTGGCAGGTCACACCAAAGACCATTGCGGGAGAAGAGCAGGTGGACCAGCAGGCCTATGAAGATCTCACAGCGCTTCTGGCAGCCGCCAGCGAAAGCGAAGTTACCCTTTGGATCGCTTCCAGTTACCGCAGTGTAGACCTGCAGCAGGAAATTCTGGACCGTGCCGTTCAAAACCGCATCTCCCAGGAGGGCATGACGGAGGAAGAGGCTTTGGAGGACGCTTTGCGCACCATCAACCGTCCCGGCTACAGCGAGCACCATACCGGACTGGCGGTGGATTTCAACGACGTCAGCGACGATTTCGAGGAAACAGAAGCTTACCGTTGGCTGGAAGAACACGCCGCAGAATACGGCTTTGTGCAGCGGTACAAAAAAAGCAAGGTAAAGTCCACCGGGATCGATAATGAAAGCTGGCACTACCGCTATGTGGGAAAGGAATATGCCCAGGAAATGGAACGCCTGGATCTCTGCCTGGAAGAATACCGGGACTATCTCAAAAGCCATCCGAAAAGCGCCTGAAAAGGCGCTTCCTTTTTAGTTGTTAGCTGTTAGTTGTTAGTCGTTAGAAAGGGCATGGTGTTAAATTATACTTTTCACTTTCATTCGCTGTCATTCTGAGGCGTGAAAACGCCGAAGAATCTCGATTAGAAGAAATCCGCGCATAAAAAGGGCTTTATACCCGCTGGTTAAGCAATAATCGAGATTCTTCGTCACTGCGTTCCTCAAAATGACGCCCTGAAAAAGTGAACACAATATTCCACTGTCAGCACTGAGCAAAAGATCCTTCGAATCTTCTCGAAGAATCTCGGCTAGTAGTTGTTAGAGAAGCTCAAAGGCATTTTTGATGGACCTGCCCTAATCCAGCATCCAGTATCCAGAATCCAACATCCAGCGGGGACGTTCTTTCCCTCGCTTTACTTTTTTTCCAGCTTATGCTATGATAGCCGCAAAGAATATGTCTCTGTACAGCGGCATTTCTCTATTTTGAAACGAGGTGGATCGTTTTGCGTACTATCAAAAAGCTGAAGCGAACCATTGTATTTATTCTAAAGCTGGCTTTATTTGTTTCTCTGTTTGGTATTTTCTTCGGCATTTTCGGGATCAATAATCCCTGGCTCTTTAACCTCAACCGTACTACCGGCGTTACCATGCTTACCTTTGCGGTTCTGGGCATTGCGCTGATGTCCGTTTACGGCGGCTATGCCATTGGCACCCAAAAGAGCAAGCCCATTGTGTATTCCATGTCCCTGGCCACCATCATTACGGACCTGGTCACGCATTTGCAGCTCTCCATCATGAACACCAGTGAAAAGAACAATCCCCACTTTGTCTATGAAACGCCGCATTTGCTGCTTCTGGTCATTGTGCTGCAGGTGTTGGTCATCATCTTTTTCGCCTATTTCGGCAATTTTGTATATTTCTCTCTGGAACCGCCGGAAAAATGCTGCGTTATTTCCTCCTCCCGGCAGAGTCTGGGAAATATTATCCCCAAGATCAACAAATTCAAAAAGCAGTACGAGGTAGACGAGATCATTCGTTTCGACGCCCCGGACGTGCTGGATGTGATCGCAAGAAACGACACGGTATTCCTCTATGACGTACCGGTGCGGGAGCGTATTGTGCTTACGGAATACTGCTATCAGAAGCAGAAGAATATCTACTACAATTTTGAAATGTCCGATGTGGTCTCCCAGGGCGCGAAGTATATGACCCTGGACGATAAATCCCTGGTAATGCACGTTGCCAAGGATCTGACCATGGAGCAGCGCATCGTCAAGCGCCTGATGGATATCACCATTTCCCTCCTGGCTCTGGTTCTCACCAGCCCCATCATGCTGGGCTGCGCGCTGGCCATCAAGCTGGAAGACGGTGGCAAGGTATTTTATAAGCAGAAGCGGCTTACAAAATACGGCAGGATCTTTGAGGTGTATAAGTTCCGCACCATGAAAGAGGAAAATTCTATTCACAAGTCTGTTACGGCAGATGATGACCGTATCACAAAGGTGGGAAAGCTCCTTCGGAAATACCGGATCGATGAGCTGCCCCAGATGCTCAACATCCTGAAAGGGGATATGACCGTGGTCGGCCCCCGCCCGGAAATGCTGGAAAACGTGGAAAAATACACGGGAGAGCTGCCCGAATTTTCCTACCGGCTGCGCATGAAGGCCGGGCTTACCGGGCTGGCCCAGATCTCCGGCAAGTACAATACCTCTCCCAAGGACAAGCTTGTCATGGATCTGATGTATATTGAAAACTACAGCATCTGGCAGGATCTGAAGCTGATTTTCCAAACCATCACCGTATTCTTTAAAGCATCGGAAAGCACTGAGGCCTTCGGTGCGGAAGAGCTGTACGATTTTGACGAAGACAGAGAGCGGAACCGGCGCTCCGCAAAAGCACAGGAAAAAACTGTCCCGGCAAGCGGAGAAACTGAGAATGCTGTAACGGAACAGGCTGAATCAGAGGAAGCAACAGCCAAATCCGAAAAAGAAAGGGACTAAAGCTTTAATATAATTTATCAATCATTGTTTCCTGTCATTCTGAGGCGTGAAAGCGCCGAAGAATCTCGACTACATCTCAGCAAGCGGGTACAAAGCCCTTTTACCCGTCAGTCGCTTCTATTTGAGATTCCTCTAGAAGATCCGAAGGATCTTTTGCCCGGTAATGACAGTGAGTAGTGATTAATAAATCATAAGTTATCATTCCCTGAAGACGCTATTCTGTAGGGCCGCAAATCCCCTGCAAAACTGGCCGACCGTCCAGAGGACGGTCTCTGTTCGGAGGCCGGTCCCTACATTTGGTTGACCTTTAATCTATAAATTTTCAAACGAAGAAAGGATGTGCTTTCCAGGGGGGCCGCCTGGAAAAGCTATGGTCTTAAATATGGCGATCCTGGACTATTTGAAACGGGTATTTCCCGGCACGGCGGAGGAATTTGCCCAAAAAGCTGGGCAGGCCATGGTTTCCGGAGAACGGCTGTTTATTGTCACAGCAAACCCGGAGATCATCATGCATGCGGAAAAAAGAGAAGAAATTCGGGAACTGCTGCTTTCAGAAGAAACCGCCATTACACCGGACGGCATCAGCGTGGTAAAGGCCATGCGCATGTGCGGCCTGCCCGCAAAGGAGCGGATCACCGGCGTGGATCTGGCGGAGAAGCTCTTAAAACAGGCCGGAGAAGCCGGAAAGTCCGTTTTTTTGCTGGGCGCCAAAAAAGAGGTTGTTTCCGCCCTGGCGGAGAAGCTGAAAAAGAACTACCCGGCCATCACCGTAAATTACCGTAACGGCTATGACGGAGACAAAGACCAGATTTTTCAGGAGATCGCCGAAATTCAGCCGGATCTGGTGCTGGTGGCCCTGGGCGCTCCCGCCCAGGAGCTTTTGATCTCCCGCCATTTGAACCGGTTTCAAAAAGGCGTATTCATAGGGGTGGGCGGCTCCTTTGATGTGCTCAGCGGAAAAAAGCAGCGAGCTCCCGCCCTGTTTGTAAAAACCAACACGGAGTGGCTGTACCGCATTTTGCGGGAACCCTCCCGGCTGAAACGGTTTTACCAGAACAACATTAAATTTCTGGGCGAGGTGCGAAAAGCCGCCGGAAAGTAAAAGCCTTCTTAGAAGGCTTTTTTGCAGGAGTGGATCTTTGCACAGGAATGAAATTGTAAGAGAACCGTAAGCTCTTTGTAGACAAGAATTTGAAACTTTTGAAATATCCTTTGGAAAGGTTTTGATCCCATGAGAAAAATCAAGGTCATGTCCGTATTCGGCACCCGGCCGGAAACCATAAAAATGGCGCCGCTGGTCAAGGAGCTGAAAAACCGGGAGGAATTTGAAAGCGTTGTATGCGTCACCGCCCAGCACAGGCAAATGCTGGATCAGGTGCTTTCCGCCTTTTCCATTCACCCGGAATACGATCTGGATATCATGAAGCAGGGACAAACCCTTTCCGATATCACCGCCCGGGTGCTTCAGGGGCTGGAAAAGGTCATCGGGGAAGAAAAACCCGATATGGTGCTGGTGCACGGCGATACCACCACCACCTTTGCCGGGGCGCTGGCGGCCTATTACGCCAGAACAGCCATTGGCCACGTGGAGGCCGGGCTTCGTACCCATGACAAATATTCCCCCTATCCGGAGGAAATGAACCGCCAGTTCGTGGGCTGTATGGCAGATCTCCATTTTGCTCCCACCGAGCTGAGCCGCCAAAACCTTTTAAGCGAGGGAAAACATCCGGAAACTATCGTAATAACCGGAAATACCGCCATTGACGCCCTCTCCACCACCGTGCGGGAGGATTATTCCGATGAGCTGCTGGATTGGGCAAACGGTTCCCGGCTACTGGTGCTCACCGCACACCGCCGGGAAAACCTGGGAGAGCCCATGCACCGCATGTTCCGGGCGATCCGCCGGATCATCGAGGAATTTCCCGATGTAAAAATGGTGTATCCCGTTCACCTGAACCCGCTGGTGCAGAAGGCCGCCGAGGAAGAGCTGGGCGGCTGTGACCGGGTACGGCTGGTCTCTCCTCTGGAGGTTGTGGAGTTCCACAATCTTCTGGCCCGCTCTTATTTGATTTTGACGGACAGCGGCGGCATTCAGGAGGAAGCTCCTTCCCTGGGAAAGCCCGTGATCGTTCTGCGGGACACCACCGAGCGGCCCGAGGGGATCAAGGCCGGAACGCTGAAATTGGCGGGAACCGAAGAAGAAACTATTTATTCCATGATCCGGGAGCTGCTTACCGACCGGCAGGAATATGACCGCATGAGCCATGCCAGCAATCCCTATGGAGACGGCATGGCAAGCCGCCGTATTGCGGACGCCATTGTAGATTGGGCAAAAAAACAGTTGTTGTAACATGATAAAGGCGGCAAACCAGAAAAGCGAGGGTTTGAAAAGCAATGAATCAGTTGGAAAAAGAACCGGAGGAAAAAGAATCGGCAGGATCCCCGGAGACACTGCCGGAAGAGAAACCATCCCGGCGGTGTCCTGTGGGAATCGCCTTTTCCAGAGAAAGAAAAAACTGGCGGCTGGCAGCAGGAATCCTGCTGCTTTCCGGCATTTTGCTGGCGCTTTCCGCTCCCACCATTTGGGAAACCACCTCGGAAGGCGTATATCAGGTACATAAGGTTTTTCTCATAGGCTATGGGGGCATCACATTGACGGGGATCCTTCTTTGTCTGCTGGAATTCCGGCTGCCGGAGCTTCTGCGCCGTATTTCAGGCTGGGCGCTTACCCTGCTGTCCCCCTGGGCGATCTTTTATGCGGTAGATCTGATCAACGGCACGAAGGTGCTGTATTTCTCCCAAAGACGGCTTTTTGCCAATTATTTATGCTATTTGTTGCTTTTTGCCCTGATTTACGCCCTGTGCCGCCGGGCATGGATCACCACTTTGATCGGCGGCGGGATCTACCTGCTGTTTGGCATTGCAAACTACTTTGTCATTCAGTTC
>CAMVYG010000048.1 GCA_947171615.1 uncultured Clostridia bacterium | reverse complement strand
GACAGAAAACGGTACTTTATAAAACTTCATACTGGACAGGAAACAGGAAATGATATAGAATAAGGCCTATAAGAAATGGCAGAATTTTCAGTATGTAAAATTCAGTATGTCTGTCTTAAAAGGAAAGGATGAAAGCATATGGAACTGAAACAGGGGATCCACTGGACCGGTATTCTGGATCGGGAACTGCGGGTGTTCGATATTATCATGGAAACGGAATTTGGCACCACTTATAATTCCTATGTGGTAAAGGGCGCGGAGAAAACCGCTCTCATCGAAACAGCCAAGGCAAAATTCTGTGAGGAATATCTGCAAAAGGTGCAGGCTGTCACCGAGATCAGTAAGATTGATTATCTCATTGTGGATCATACAGAGCCGGATCACGCCGGCAGTGCGGAAAAGCTTTTGGAGCTGAATCCGGAAATTGAAGTCATCGGCACCACAGGGGCGCTGAATTTTCTTTCTCAGATCATGAACAGGCCTTTTAAATCCCGGGCGGTAAAGGATGGGGAAGAGATTGACCTGGGCGGGAAGACCCTGCGGTTCCTGGTGGTCCCCAATCTTCACTGGCCGGATACCATGTATACCTATCTTCCGGAGGATAAGGTACTTTTTACCTGTGATTCCTTTGGCTCTCACTATTGCTGTGAAGGGATCCTCCGCAGCAAGGTGGAAAATGAAGAAGGGTACCAGCGCGCCTCAAAATATTATTTTGACAATATTCTCGGCCCCTTTAAGACCTTTATGAACAAAGCGCTGGACCGTGTGGAGGGCATGGAGATCGATATGATCTGCCCCGGCCACGGCCCCGTTCACGATACCGGAATTCCCGAGCTGTTCCAAACTTACCGGGCATGGAGCAGGGTGGAAAATCCCAATCAGGGAAAAACCGTGGTGATCGCTTTTGTCAGCGCCTATGGCTATACCGGCCAGATGGCGAAGGTGATCGGTGAAGCCATTGGCTCCCAGGGAGTAGAAGTGCATACCTATGACCTGGTAAGCGACGACTGCTCCGCTCTTGCAGCCGATCTGCTTTACGCGGACGGAATCCTTCTGGGGTCTCCCACTATTCTGGGAGACGCCTTAAAGCCGATTTACGATCTTTCCACTACGATGCTTCCCACCATTCATGGCGGAAAGCAGTCGGCGGCCTTTGGCTCTTACGGCTGGACGGGGGAGGCGGTGCCGAATCTGACCCAGCGCCTTCAGCAGCTGAAAATGAAGGTTTCAGACGGCCTGCGGCTGCGCTTCAAGCCCAGCGAGGAGGAGCTTGCTCAGTGCAGGGCTTTCGGTGAGGAGTTTGCAGCAAAGGTAAAGGGCTGAAACGGCGATGGACTATACCATTCAGGAGGAACGGCTCACCCCGTCGGAATATATCAGCTTTTTGAAGGAAACAGACCTGGGTTCTCAATACCCGAAGGAGCGCTTTGAAGAACGTATCTCCACTCTGGTAAAGAAAGCCGCCATCAGCCTGACCGCTAGAAACGCGGAACGGAAGCTTTTAGGCTGCTGCCTGTGCATCACGGATTTTGCCTATTGGCTTTTTCTCACAGACCTGGGCGTTATTCGGAGCTGTACCGGCCAGGGCATCGGAAAAGCCCTGGTTCGAAAGGCGTTAGAGCTTGCGGGCGGTGAAAAAATATTATCATGTATACCTGCGCCAATGAAAATGCTGTTTCCTTCTACGAAAAGCTCGGCATGAGAAAGCCCAATGACGTGATGGTTTATGACCATGCGGAGTGGACGAATTTTACCGTGGAGTAAAAACACTATTTTCGGTGCGTATAGACGATGCTTTTTCTGGAATACTGCTGGTATCATCTTTTTTTGAAAGGAATCGGCGGCTATGCAGAAAAAAGATTTGGAAAAAATGGATCAAAGCGCCAGAGAGTATTTTGATTCTCTCCCGCCTTTATTGCAGGAGCAGCTGACCCAGAGCGGCGTGGTCATGACCACAAAGGAGCAGCTGGAAGCCTACTGCAAAAATATATTGGGAGAAAGCGGCCAAACGGCCAGATAAAAGCAAAACAAAAAGCGGGGTGTGCCAGTTCGGGCATACCTCGTTTTTTTTCTGAAAAAACGAGTCTGAAACCGGAAAAAGCCCGGAATAGAGCGATTTCTTGCACTAATTTTATAAATTTGCTTTTTCGATGGAGTCAGAATTATGAAAAAGGTAGATTCTCCGCGGTTTTATTGACTTTTTCAGGGGAAAAGGCTATAATAAACGCATCATAAAGCTTACGAGTGTTGCGGCGTGAGCCGCACTTTTCAATACAACTCCTCCCCAAAAGAAGAGAGAGGGCCGGAATCTCCGGCCCTCTCTCTTCTTCTGTAAATATTCCCGCAAGGGCAGATGCGAAAACTCGGAAAGACAAAGGGAAGAGGCGCAGGAAGTCCCTGTAATAAAGCACATACGCCAACATCTCTCAGTTTACTACGTTCCGGGGCGTTCCCTTTTGAAAGGCTTTCAAGTTGTCGGCTACAGTTTCAATCAGCCGTGCTCTTGCTTCCCGGGAAGACCAGGCAATATGCGGAGTGATCACACAATTTTTCGCAGTGAGCAGCGGATCATCCGGCCTTGGCGGCTCCTGCTCCATCACATCCAGCCCCGCTCCCGCCAGCCTACCGGTGTTTAAAGCCTCTGCCAGCGCCCGGCTGTCAATAAGGCCGCCCCGGGCTGTGTTGATGAGAAAGGCGGTGGGTTTCATGAAAGAAAGCAAAGCTTCTCCCACCATGCCCCGGGTTTCCGGTGTAAGCGGGCAGTGCAGAGAAACCACATCGCTGTGCGAAAAAAGCTCCGGCAGCTCTGTCTGACGAAATCCGGCAGGCAGTTCTTTTGCCATGCGGCTGTAAACCAGAACCTTCATGCCGAAAGCTTGGCCCAGCGCCGCCACCCTGCGTCCGATATTTCCAAAACCTACGATTCCCAGTGTCTTTCCGGAAAGCTCTGTGAGGGGACAGATACTGTAATTCAGGGAAACAGCCTCCTGCCAGCGCCCTTCCTTCACGGCTTCGCTGTACCGGTGTACATTAGAGCATAGGCAGAGCAGGAGAGAAATGGTCTGCTGGGCAACAAGCTCTGCACAGTAATCCGGCACATTGCAGACGGTGATTCCCAGTTCTCGGGCAGCCTTGGTATCAATGGCATTGTAGCCGGTGGCCAGCAAGCCAATAAAACGCAGTCTCGGCAGCTGCGCGAGAACCGCCCGGTCTAAGGCAGGGCGGTTCAAGATCAGGGCCTCCGCCTCCAGGCTTCGGGGGATCACCAGCTCCGGAGGGGTACTGTCATAAACGGTAAGTTCCCCCAGGGCCTCCAAGGGGTTCCAGCTGAGATCACCGGGATTTGTCGTGCCGCCGTCTAAAATTACGATCTTCATAAAGGGTGAGCCTCCTTTCCTTTTTTCAGTATAAAGGATTTTCCTGCTTTTCACAAGAAAGCTTTTCAGAAAAAGAAATGGTTGATTCTTCAGGGAATTTGTGGCATAATTTTACTGTATATGGAAATGAAAAAGAGGAGTGGATCTCTCTGTGAGCCAACAGAAAAAAGGCAGAAAAAAGGGGCAGCTTCGCCGTTTTTTGCCGTATTTTAAAAAGTATCTTCCCATTTTGATTTTTGACCTGTTCTGCGCCGCGCTTACCACGGTCTGCGAACTGGTGCTGCCCCTTTTGGTGCGGTATGTGACAAACGCGGGGATCAACGACCTTGCTTCCCTGACTCTTTCGGTGATTCTGAAAATCGGAGCCCTTTACCTGTTCCTGCGGATCGTGGACGCCTCCGCCAACTTCTTTCAGGCCTCCATGGGGCATATTATGGGCTCGAAGATCGAAACGGAAATGCGTTCAGATCTTTTTGCCCATCTGCAAAAGCTTTCCTTCAATTATTTCGACAATACCAAGGTGGGGCAGATCATGTCCCGTATCACTTCCGATCTGTTCGATGTAACGGAGTTCGCCCATCACGGGCCGGAAGAGATCTTTATTGCCGGGATCAAGATCATCGGCGCCTTTACCATTCTCTGCAACGTCAATGTGTGGCTGACGCTGATCGTGTTTTCCGTGGTGCCCTTTATGCTGCTGGCCGCCGCTTATTTCAATTTGAAGCTCAGAGAGCAGTTTCGCCGCCAGCGCAGGCAGATCGGGGAGATCAATGCCCAGGTGGAAGACAGCCTTTTGGGAGTGCGGGTGGTAAAATCCTTTGCAAACGAAGGCCTGGAAACGGAGAAATTTGAAAAGGGCAACGGCACTTTCCTGGATATCAAGAAGAAAAGCTACCTGTATATGGGCGGCTTTGAAGCGTCTAACCGCCTTTTTGACGGCATTATGAATCTGCTGGTGCTGGTGGTGGGCGCTGTCTTTATGATAAACGGCCAGATCCAGCCGGCCGATTTGATCGCTTATATGATGTATGTGGGAACGCTGATCAGTTCCATCCGGCAGCTGGTGCAGTTTGCCGAGCAGTTCCAGCGGGGCATGACCGGCATCGAACGCTTTTTCCAGATCATGGACGCCGATGTGGATATTTTCGATGAGGAAGGGGCGGTGCCCCTTGCCATTGAAAACGGCGATGTGACCTTTGAGGATGTGAGCTTCAGCTACACGGATGACGGCAAGGAAGTGCTGTCGGAAATCAACCTCCAGGTAAAGGCCGGGGAGAATGTGGCGCTGGTAGGCCCATCAGGCGGCGGAAAAACCACCCTCTGCAATTTGATTCCCCGGTTTTACGATGTGACAGGGGGCAAAATTCTGATAGACGGGCAGAACGTGCGGGATGTCACGCTGAAATCCCTGCGTTCGCAGATCGGCTTTGTGCAGCAGGATGTGTATCTGTTCTCCGGCACGGTATACCAGAATATCGAGTATGGAAAACCCGGCGCTTCCCGGGAGGAAGTAATGGAGGCGGCCAAAAGGGCCGGAGCTCATGAATTTATTACCGGGCTGCAAAATGGATATGATACTTATGTGGGAGAGCGGGGCGTTAAGCTTTCCGGCGGGCAGAAGCAGCGCATCAGCATTGCCAGAGCGTTTTTGAAAAATCCGCCCATCCTGATTTTGGACGAAGCCACCAGCGCCCTGGATAACGAGAGCGAAAAGATCGTGCAGGCCTCTCTGGAAAAGCTTTCCAAGGGGCGCACCACCTTTACCATTGCTCACCGGCTTACCACCATCAAAAACGCCACCGTGATTCTGGTGCTTACCGATAAGGGCATCGAGGAAAAGGGAACACACCAGGAGCTGATGGAGAAAAAAGGAATCTATTATCAGCTCTATAACAGCTATGCGGAAGAGAAGAATGAAAGCGGCTCGGAAATTTAGTGGATTGGAAGTGCTTTACCATTGAATCAGGAACAGTTTTTCCGGAATATTGCAGGAAAGTCCGTTACCTTTTGCGGCATCGGGCGCAGCCATTTACCCTTGATCGAGCTTTTTCAGAAGAAAGGCGCTGTAGTTTCCGCCAGAGATAAGCGCACCCTGAAGGAACTGGGGGAAACCGGGGAAAATCTCCGGGCCCAGGGCGTAAAGCTGATTTTAGGGGAAACCTATCTGGAAGGGCTTACGGAGGATGTGGTCTTCCGCACGCCCGGCATGAAATATTTTCTGCCGGAGCTGGTAGAGGCCAGAAACAGAGGGGCGGCAGTGACCAGTGAAATGGAGCTGTTCTTCGAGCTTTGCCCCTGTAAGCTTTACGCGGTGACGGGCAGCGATGGAAAAACCACCACCACCACGATCCTTTCGGAGTTTTTGAAGGCGGAGGGAAAAAACGTCCATCTGGGCGGCAATATCGGAAAGCCCCTGCTGCCGGAAATAGAATCCATTGGGGAAAACGACTGCGCCGTGGCGGAGCTTTCCAGCTTTCAGCTGATCTCCATGCGAAAAAGCCCGGATGTGGCGGTTGTGACAAACCTTTCCCCGAACCATCTGGATATGCACAGGGATATGCAGGAGTATATCGATGCGAAGAAAAATATTTTCCTGCACCAAAGCGCCTTCTCCCGCACCGTGCTGAATGCGGATAACGCCATTACCGCCGCTTTTTCGGAGGAGACCAGAGGCGATACCTGGCGGTTCAGCCGGAAAAGCGCGCCCCGGCGGGGCGTGTGGTGCGATGGCGAGGCTCTGTTTGTAAACGGAGAAAAGCTGATGCCGGTTTCGGAGATCAAGCTTCCCGGCTGGCACAATGTGGAAAACTACATGGCGGCTATTGCCGCAGCCTGGGGAGACGTTTCCCCGGAAAATATGATCCGGGTGGCAAAAAACTTCGGCGGTGTGGAGCACCGGGCAGAGCTGGTGCGGGAATTTGAGGGCGTGCGGTATTATAACGATTCCATTGCCAGTTCACCCACCCGCACGATCTCGGGAACGCTGTCCCTGTATCCTCAAAAAATCATTCTTATCTGCGGAGGGTATGATAAGCACATTCCCTATGAGCCCCTGGGGCCTGTGATCTGTGATAAGGTAAAAACCCTGATCGTCATGGGAGATACCGGCCCCAAAATTGAAGAAGCCGTGCGGAACGCTCCTGCGTACCGGGAGGGAAGCCCGGCTATTCTGCGCGTAAAAACCATGGAAGAAGCGGTGGCGGCTGCCCGCAAAGTGGGAGAGGCCGGAGATGTTGTTTCGTTGTCTCCCGCCTCGGCGGCCTTTGACCTGTATCCCAACTTTGAGGTGCGGGGCAGGCATTTTAAAGAATTGGTAAACGGGCTTTCTTAAAACAAATTGCGATAGATAGATTTTTCAGGTGCTGCGGGTTCATGAGCTCTTTGGTTTTTGTTTCCGGTCTGAAGGATCTTAAGGTTATAGAAAAGAGACATTGGTTCTCAGGAAAGGGAATAAGTACAGTATGATGGAAAAAAGAAGGATCGGAGCTCAAAATCAGGGAGCTAGGCGCGGAGGCTACGGGCAGGCTTCCCGTTCTTTCGGAAATCGGGGCGGCGGAAGCCGTTTTCAAAGTGAAGAGCCCTATGAACTGCCCAGCGCTGCCGCTACTGTAGAAGAAAAGCTGA
Organism: uncultured Clostridia bacterium; assembly: GCA_947171615.1. Lineage (GTDB taxonomy): Bacteria > Bacillota > Clostridia > Oscillospirales > Acutalibacteraceae > Acutalibacter. The sequence goes on along the minus strand of CAMVYG010000048.1, from coordinate 5,565 downwards.
TCGTGGCGGCGCTGAAACGCTGTGGTGGAAACGGCGTTCCCTCCAAATCCCTCATGCGGGAGGCGGGAATTCGGGATAAAGATGAGTTCTATAACGCCCTTCGGAACCTGAAGGAAAATGGAGAAGTGAACATCGACAAGGATCATTGGGTCAAGCTGATCCCTCATACCGGAGATGTGGAAGCGGTGCTGGTCTCTCTTTCAGAGCGGTTCGGCTTTGCCCGCCCCAAGCAGGGGACAGAGGATATTTTTATCCCCGGCAGCGCCTTACAAGGCGCTTTTGTGGGAGATGAAATACTGCTCACCGATCTGCGCAAGGGGGAGAAGGGTCCCAGCGGGCGGGTGAAGCGCGTTTTATCTCATAGCGATGCTTCCGTAACCGGAACCATCCATATTGATGAAAACGGGGCCAGAGTAACGCCGGACGGAGCGGTTCGGTATGATATGGAGATTTCTCCCATGCACCTTCACGGTGCGAAAGATGGGGATAAGGTGCTGCTTGTGCCGAAATGCGATGGCAGGGGAGAATGGCGCACGGCGGAAGTGAAGTCTGTATTTGGCAGCGGAAACTGCGCCAGAGTGTGCGCCGATGCCATTATCGAACGCTGTGGGATCCCCACGGAATTCCCGGAGGAGGTTCTGCGGGAGGCGGAAATCATCTCTGGCATGACAGTGACCCAGAAGGATCTTGACAGCCGCCTGGATCTTCGGGACGAGCTGATCTTCACCATAGACAGCGCTGAGGCCAAGGATCTAGACGACGCCATCTCTGTGCAGAAAACCAGAGACGGCTATACGCTGGGGGTGCATATTGCCGATGTTTCTCACTATGTGAAGGCCGGCAGCGCCATTGACCGGGAAGCCTTCCAAAGAGGCACTTCGGTGTATTTTGCAGACCGGGTGATTCCCATGCTGCCGGAAGCCCTTTCCAACGGAGTTTGCTCTTTGACGGCGGGAACGGACAAACTGGCCTTTTCGGCCCTGATGGATTTTGATGCGGAAGGAAATATGACCGATTACCTGTTCCGTAAAACCGTGATAAATTCCAAGGTACGCGGGGTATATTCGGAAGTAAATGAGATTTTTGCAGGTACGGCCTCTCCGGAGCTGTTGAAAAAATATGAGCCTGTGCGGGAAAGCCTGGAGGCGGCAAAGGAACTGGCGGAGCTGTTGAAGCGCAATGGAGTTGCCCGAGGTGAGATGGATCTTTCCAGCGATGAGATCAAATTTGTACTGGACGAAAACGGCGTGTGTATCGATCTTCTGCCCCGCACCACCGGGCAGGCCGAGGAGCTGGTGGAGCAGATGATGGTTTCCGCCAATATCGCCGCCGCTAAAGCGGCATTGGATGCGGAAATTCCCTTTCTGTACCGGATTCATGAAAAACCCCGGCCGGATCGGGTGGAAGAGCTGTATGAGCTATTAGACAGGCTGGGGATCGCCTGTGGGGAGATCAAAAAAGGCAATCCCACTGCCAGGGATTTTTCCACTGTACTGGGAAGAGTAAAGGGAGGCCCCAGGGAGGCTTTGGTCAATCAGCGAATCCTGCGCACCATGGAAAAGGCCCGTTATGCAGACCGTGAGCTGGGGCATTTCGGCCTGGCGTTGGGGGAGTACAGCCATTTTACTTCTCCGATCCGCCGCTATCCCGATACCTCGATTCACCGGATCTTAAGCGACCTTACGTCGGGTAGGGAAAAGGAAGAGATCAGAAAGCGCTATCGGGGCTTTGCCCAGGAATCTGCGGCGGAATCTTCTCAAAACGAAATACGGGCAGTGACCGGGGAACGCGCTGCGGAGGACTGCTACACCGCGGAATATATGCGCGCCCATTTAGGGGAGCGGTATGTAGGTACCATCAGTGGAGTAACGCCTAAAGGTGTTTTTGTAAAGCTTCCCAATTTTGCCGAGGGTTTTGTAAGCCTCAATGACTTTGAAAACGCCGATTTTGAATTTGACGGCGAGATCGCCCATCGGGATCTGCGTTCCGGCAGAGTGCTGATGATGGGGGAGGAGCTTGGCATTATCGTAGCCGGGGCGGATGTTGCTACAGGCCGGATCGATTTTGTACCCCAGGAGACCTGAAGCATAAGCAGACAGGCTTTTTCATACAGTTATGGCAGTGGGACAAATTCCGAAAAGTCCCTTTGAAAAAGAAAGGATTGTTTGCTGTATGAAAAATTTTCTGATTTCGGCATTTTTAGGCTTTGCGGCGCTGGCGTTATTAAATCTTTCTTCTCCCTATACTGGAGTGGCGCTGCCGGTGAGCCGATTGAGCATTGCGGCTTCCGGGCTTTTGGGAATTCCGGGTGTGACGCTGATGGTAATTTTGAACGCTGTGCTGTAGGTTTTTCAAAAGTAAACTTTATTGGAAGTTATAAAAAAGAGAATGGGGAGATCGCCGTAAAAAGCGGTTTCCCGAAAAAAGGAGAGGTGCGCTGTGTTTTTGATCAATGCCAGGTATTTAGACAAGGATTTCCGCTTAGTGGAAGGTGATCTGGAACTGGAAGAGGGACGAATCAAGAGAGTAGGGGAGTCCCTTTCCTATACGGCGGAGGATATGGTTGTAGACTGTCGGGGTTATACAGTGATCCCCGGTTTTGTGGATGTGCATATTCACGGCTGCGGCGGAGCAGATACCTGTGACGGAAGCAGGGAAGCTATCGATACCATGGCCCGGTTTCTGCTGCAAAAAGGCGTTACCTCTTTTTGTCCCACCACTATGACCACAGACAAAGAGATCATTGAAGGCGCTTTGCTTTCCGCCAGGGAATGCATGGAAGCGCCCATAGAAGACGGCGCGCGGGTCGTGGGGATCAACATGGAAGGCCCCTTTATTTCCAGGGAGAGGAAAGGCGCTCAGCGGGAAGAGGCTATTTTAGCCCCAGATATCGATCTGTTTCGCCATTTTCATGAACTGAGCGGCAGCGCGGTAAAGCTTATCGCACTGGCGCCGGAGCAGCCCGGCGGCTATGAATTTGCGGAGCGGGCAAAAGAATTGTGCGCAGTATCCATCGCCCACACCACGGCAAATTATCAGGAGGCAAAGCGTTCCTTCGATTGCGGCATTACCCATGCCACACACCTTTTTAACGCCATGTCCGGCCTGAACCACCGGGATCCCGGCGTGGTGGGAGCAGTGTTTGATGATGATAGAGTGCTGGCGGAGTTGATCTGCGATGGGATCCACATTCATCCCGCAGTGGTGCGAACTGCCTTCCGGGAATTGGGAGACCGGGTGCTGGTGATCAGCGATTCCATGCGGGCCAATGGTTTGCCGGAGGGGGAGGCCTTCGATCTGGGTGGTCAGATGGTAACGGTGCGAGACGGGAAAGCCACCTTGGAGGATGGCACCATTGCCGGTTCTGTAACCAATCTGCATCAGGAGGTCAAAAATCTTGTGAGCTTCGGAATTCCCTTTGAGCAGGCGGTGAAGGCGGCTACTCTGATCCCGGCCCGTTCTATCGGAATGGAAGAGGAGATCGGCAGTATCGAAGAAGGAAAGCGGGCCGATCTGCTGGTGCTGGATGAGGAGCTGAATATAGTGGCCGTGTATCATTAAAATCCGGCTGCTTTCACAAAAGAACAGGGAGAGCGGAAATTCCGCCCTCCCTGTTCTTTTATAATGTTTAATTTCATTTAAAAATCAAGGTGCTGTTCAGTGGCCGGTCCTGAGGGCCGCGAAGCCATTGTCCGTCTATATAGAGGTTGGCTGAGCCGCCGCCGTCAAAATTGATGGCATCTGTGCAGCCGAAGCTCACCATGATTTTGGACATCTGTGCCAGGGTGGCATAAGCCGTGCAGATCACAAGGCTGCCGTCCGCTTTGATCCCCAGGCATACCCTGAGAGCTTCATAGGTGGTAATACCAGGGTCGGTATAGCCTTCGGCCTGATAGGTGCTCAGGCCCCCGTAAACGGCCTTGTCTTTTACAATTCTGGGCCCTGCGCCAATGGCGATCTGAATATCCTGGCTGTCGGCGCCGTCAAATGTGCGTTCTATGTCAAGTACCGTGCCGATGGTGCAGGAGTCAAAGAAATCTCCCTCGTATTTCCGGCGGGAGCGCTGAGCCAACACATAGCCGGTTTCCGGGATCTGTACATCTGTGTCCTTTGCGATATCCAGGATCGTGCCGTCCTCCGCCAGCGTTACTGCGTCCTTGGCAGGGAAGCCCAGGCGGCTGCCCCAGGCCCGGGTAAAGAGGATTCGTGTGGCGTCCGTATCGTTGCTGGGGCTTCTGTTGACGGTAACGCCATGAAGAACGCTGTCTGTTCCGTCCTCCTTGTGAAGGGTAACGGTATGGTTTGTCGAGAAATTCTGAATGGAGAAGCTGCCGGAGGAATCTACCACCAGTGAGGATCTGGCCGGGGCATACCGGTCTGCTACAGTGAGCACCTGACCATCCTGAACCAGCGTTCCCAAGGGAAGATAGGAATACATATCGAAGAAAGCCGCGTTTACGGCAATGACTGCCCCGGTGCGGTCCACGATAGAGGTGGGGGATTCACCGCCTGTTACGCGGTCGTGCCCCATAACAAGCTGAGGGGCATAGTCCAGAGGAGAAAATTCCACCGCCCGCACCGGTGTGGTAAAGACCCGCTTGCGCACGATCTTATAGGTCTCAACCTGGCAGTTTTTCAAAAAGCGGGAATACATGGAGGCTGCTTCTGCCCGGGTAGCGGTATCGTTGGGGCGGAAGGTGCCAGCTTTATCGCCGGATAGCACACCCGCCTGCTGGCAGATACGTACACTGGAAGCGGCAAACCGGGCAATGGAACCGCTGTCGGTAAAGCTGACAGGATCGTTTACAGGGTGCATCTGCCGCCCTGTGGCTTTGGAAAAGTTTACTACCATAACCGCCATTTCCTGGCGGGATACCGGTTTGTCCGGTCGGAAGGTTTTATCCTCGTAGCCGCTGACGATCCCTGCTTCTGCGGCCCAGTTGATATAGCGGTAGGCCCAGTGCTTTGGGGTCACATCCTTGAAATTCCCCTGAAACTCATATTGCCTGAGATCTCCTTCTGACAGCGCCGACTGCGCAAGCATGGTGGCAAAGGCGGCGCGGGTCAGCTTTTGCCCGGGAGAAAATTTCGTGGCGCTGGTGCCGTGGATCACGCCCTTTTCCACCAGATCATAAACATAGCTCCGGTACCAGGCGTTTGCCGGAACGTCCTGAAAGGTGACAGCCTGGGCAGGCTGCGGACAGATGGTGCAGAGCAACGCCGCGGCCAGAAGCACAGGCAAAAATCTTTTTTTCTTTTTCATTGCATCAGTTTCCTCCGTTTTTATACTTTACATAATATAGCATCTTTTTCGGGAAAAGTCTACAAAAAGAGAAAAGATTGGAAAATAGAAGCTGAAAAAGGACAGGCTTTTCAGAAGCAGTATTGCATTTTTCGGCTTTTTCCTGTAATATGTATAATAATGAACGGTAGAATGAAATTTTTTGTTGGAGGGTATTTTTATGATTTGTCCCAAATGCGGCCGGGAGGTTCCCTATGGTACAGTGTGTTCCGGGGCGGGACGGGCGCCTCGCTCCAGTAAGCCTGCGGTAAATGTTCTCAAAC
>CAMVYG010000047.1 GCA_947171615.1 uncultured Clostridia bacterium | reverse complement strand
GTTATTGTATAAAAATATATGTTCTCTCATAAAGGTGCCACTTGACAGAACAGATGGTGCGCCCTTATACTTTTAACAGAATTAAGAAATGTTGGGGAGGAAACGAAGTGAAGCCCTATGTCTCATCCCATTTGAAGGATATGAACCGGAAAAATGTCTTTGAGCTGCTTTGCAAAATGGAGGAAACTTCTAAAGCGGAGCTTTCTCACATTACGGGGATCAGCCCTCCTACCGTGATGAAGATCATACAGTTTCTGGCGGAAAAGGAGTTAGTCATTGAGCTGGGCAAAGGCGAGGCGGCGCTGGGGAGAAAGCCCCAAATGCTCCGGCTCAATAAAAACCGTTATTATTTTATTGGCGCTATCCATGAGGGAGATTTTCTCAGGGTAGGGATCAGCAACCTGAAAAACGAGCTGGTGGCGCTGAAAAAAATTCGGGTTCATAACGATTTTAAGAAAACCATGGAAGAAACGCTGTTCCAGATAATCAATGAGCTTTTGGTGGAAAACGAGATCTATCTTTCCGATGTGTTGGGGATCGGGCTTGGCCTGCCCGGCATTTATGATGTGGAGCAGGAAAAGATCTTAATGGCGCCATTGATCGGAATTCCCGGTGAGATGGAGATCGGCTCTCTTCTTCGAAAGATAGAAAATTATTATCACAAGTCGGTTTCTGTGGATAACGACCTGAACATGGACGTTATGGGAGAGTTTTTGGATCTGGAGCTTACGGAAGAAAATGATCTTTTGTACCTTTCTTTTGGTACCGGCATCGGAAGCGGCGTGATCTTAAACGGCAAGCTGCGAAGAGGAAAGCATTACATGTGCGGCGAAGTGGGGTACATGACGTTTTTAGATGATTATGTAGCGGGCTCGGGCGGCGCCGGATGGCTGGAAAGCAAAATTAATCTGGGTGCAATTCAGGAAAAGTTTGGTTTGCAGCCTGATGGGGCTATTCTGGAGGAAAACAGGGAGATCGCCATTGAATATGTGGCGATTTGCGGTGCGCTGTGTATCAATAATATGATGATGTGTTATGACTGCGATCATATTTCTCTGGGAGGAGAGCTCTTTGATCTGCTGGGGGATCAGCTTTTTGATTCTATCTGCAAAAAGGTGGAAAAAATCTCGATAGGCGGGATCCGTGTGCGGAAGAGCACCTGTGCGGACCCCGGCGTGCTGGGAGCCGCCGCTATGGCAAAGGAAAGGATCATTCCGCAGCTTTTGGCAGAGGAAGAAGTTTGAAGCATAAACGGCTCAAAGGGAAGCACGTTCCTTTTTTCTCAAATGAGCACCGCCTTTCTCAAAAAAGGTTTAAATGAAATACCGAAACACAGTCGAGGGTGACGAAGATTGCTTCAAGCGATGAGAGAACGGGTTCCGTTTTTAGCCGATATGGGTGTTTTACTGATAATGATTTGGTAAAATATCCTTAAGGAAGGTTCTCTTGCTTTTTCCCTTTCCATACAGTATACTGATGATTAGAGAGGGCTTTGGCGCCGGAAAAGCTTTGCTTCTTTCATTATGGCGCTGAGTCCGGAAGGGGGAATGGCAATGGTGATGCAGTATGTTTGGCTGGGCGTAACGATTCTTGCTGCTGTGGCCGAGGCAGCCGCGCCTGCGCTGGTGTCCATCTGGTTTGTGCCCGGGGGATTGGCAGCGTTGATCGTAAGCCTGCTGGGCGGCCCGATCTGGCTGCAAATTCTGTTGTTTTTGGTGGTTTCCACGCTGGCTTTGCTTGTCACCCGCCCTTTGGCAAAAAGGATCCAGAAGGAGAAAGCGGAAAGCACCAACGCCGATATGGTGCTGGGCTGTACCGCTTTGGTCACGGAGGATATCAGCAATCTGTTGGGAATCGGCAGAGTTGCGGTGCGGGGAAACAGCTGGGCCGCCCGTTCCGTTGAGGACAGTACGGTGATCTCCAAAGGAGAAACCGTCAGGGTAGAGCGCATTGAAGGCGTAAAGCTGATCGTGCGCCCGGAAAAGGAAGGAGAAGCAGTATGACAGGTTTGGAAGCGTTTGCCGCAACTTTTGTAGTGGCGATATTGGTTATTTTTGTGCTGGCGGTGATTATCGCCAATATCAAGATCGTTCCTCAGGCCCATGCCTTTGTGGTGGAGCGCCTGGGCGCGTTTCATGCCGCGTGGGGAACAGGTCTGCATGTGAAAATTCCCTTTTTGGACCGCATTGCGAAAAAGGTGAGCTTAAAAGAACAGGTGATCGATTTCCCGCCTCAGCCGGTGATTACCAAGGATAACGTGACCATGCAGATCGATACCGTGGTCTATTTCCAGATCACTGATCCCAAGCTTTACGCTTACGGCGTGGAAAATCCCATTTCCGCCATTGAAAACCTCAGCGCCACCACGCTGCGGAACATCATCGGTGAAATGGAGCTGGATCATACCCTCACAAGCCGCGATGTGATTAATTCCAAGATTCGCGTCATTCTGGACGAGGCCACCGATCCCTGGGGCATCAAGGTAAACCGTGTGGAGCTGAAAAACATTATTCCTCCTGCGGAAATTCAGGATTCTATGGAAAAGCAGATGAAGGCAGAAAGAGAACGCCGCGCTAAAATTCTGGACGCCGAGGGCGAAAAGCGCAGTGCAATTCTGATCGCCGAGGGTCAGAAGGAATCTGCCGTGCTGCGGGCAGACGCCGTGAAGGAAACAAAGATCCGGGAAGCGCAGGGTGAGGCAGAGGCTATTCTCACCGTACAGAAGGCCAGAGCCGAAGCGATAAAGCTGATGAATGAGGCAAATCCCGGCGAACAGGTCATTGCCCTGAAGAGTCTGGAGGCCTTTGAGAAAGCAGCGGACGGCAAGGCGACGAAAATTATTGTGCCCTCTAACATTCAGGGGCTTGCAGGGCTGGCCGTCTCCTTGAAGGAGCTTGTAACAGACGGAGAAAAGCCCCAGAAATAAATCGCACAAAATTAGAGCGGAAATCCCCTGAAAATTTTTCTTTCGACAAGGCTTCTTACACCGGTAAGAAGCCTTGAACTTTTTTGGGTTTCATTGTATACTGGATTTATTCTGATAGGGAACCGGCTCCGGGTTTTCCGAAACAGGCCAAATTCCCTTGAGCAAAGGAGAGGAAGATGCCTTATGCCTTTTGTAGATGTGAGAACAAGCTGCGCGGTTACGGCAGAACAGGAAACCCGGCTGAAAGCGGGACTGGGACAGGCAATTTCCCTGATCCCCGGGAAATCGGAGAGCTCTTTGATGGTGCAGATCGCCGATGAAAGCCGTATGTGGTTCGGCGGCAGCGAGGAGGGCCCCATTGTAATGGCGAATGTGGCGATTTACGGCACGGCGCCTGCAGGGGCGTTTCAGAAATTCGGCGAAGCGGCAGTAGGCCTTTTTCAGGAGGTCCTGGGCGCGAAGCATGTCTATGTGAAATTCGAGGAAACCACGAATTGGGCCTGGTAAGAGCCTGTTTAGTATCTCAGCGTGTAGGGGATTTCGAGCAGGATTTTGCGGATAACAAGGAAAAAGTCCGCAGGCGGGCTGGCGCCCGGCAAGGATTTTTGACACAGTTGCTTCGCAAAATCTGCCGAAAAAACATGCGTGGAGAGATGCTGAACAGGCTCTAAGGCCTTTTTCTTTCAAATCTACACGAAAAGGGGAAGTGACTTTGGGAATGAGCGAGAAAAAAGTTGCTGTGATTATGGGCAGCGACAGCGATCTGCCGGTGGTGGCCCCGGCCATCAAGCGGCTGAAAAGCCTGGGAATTCCGGTAGAAGCTCACGTGATGAGCGCTCACCGCACCCCGGAGGCTGCGGCGGAGTTTTCGAAAAATGCCCTGCAAAACGGCTTTGGCGTTATCATTGCCGCAGCCGGAAAAGCGGCGCACCTGGCCGGTGTGCTGGCGGCTCACACTACTTTGCCGGTGATCGGTATCCCGGTGAAGTCTTCCACCCTGGACGGTCTGGACGCCCTTTTAGCCACCGTGCAGATGCCCTCCGGCATTCCGGTTGCCACCGTTGCCATTGACGGCGCGGATAACGCCGCTATTCTGGCGGCGCAGATGCTGGCCTTGTCCGATCCGGCCCTTCAGGATAAGCTGACCGCCATGAAGCGGGAAATGACCGAGGGAGTGGCAAAGAAGGATCAGGCCTTGCAGGAAAAGCTGAAAGAACTGTAAAACTGTAAAAGAATATATCAAGCGTAAAGGAGAAGAACGTATGAAAAAATCGATCATGAGAAAATACGCCAAGCTGGCCGTGAGAAGCGGAGTCAATCTGCAAAAGGGCCAGGGCTGCGTGATCTCCGCCCAGGTAGACCAGCATGAATTTGCCGAAATGGTGGCGGAAGAGGCATATCGCGCCGGGGCAAAGTGGGTGATGATCAACTGGGCCGACCAGGCGGTGACGAAGCTCCATTACCGCCATCAAACCCTGACCCAGCTTTCCCGTGTGGAGGAATGGGAAAAGGCGAAAATGCAGTATATGGTTGATACTTTGCCTGCTATGATCCATATTGATTCCTCCGATCCCGATGGGCTCAAGGGAGTCAATATTGGAAAGCTGCAAAAGTCCAGCGCCGCCCGTGGAACCATTATGAAGCCCTTCAGCAAAAAGATGGATAACAAATATCAGTGGACGATCATTGCCGTTCCCTCCAAGAAGTGGGCGAAGAAGGTGTTCCCGGAGGATCGCACCAGCGTGGCGGTGGAAAAGCTGTGGAACGCTATTTTGCAGGCGGTGCGTATTACGGAGGATAACGACCCTGTTGCCCAGTGGGAGAAGCACAATAAGACCCTTGCCGAAAAGTGCAAAAAGCTTAACGACCTTCAGCTGGACTATCTTCATTACGAAAGCAAAAGCGGCACGGATTTTAAGTGCTGGCTGATTCCCGAGGCCCGCTGGCACGGCGGCGGAGACACTTTGCCCAACGGTATTTTCTATAACCCCAATATGCCTACGGAAGAGGTGTTCACCTCTCCCATGAAGGGCAAATGCGAGGGAACGCTGGTGGCGTCTTTGCCCCTTTCCTATCAGGGCAACCTGATTGATAAGTTCTCTGTTACCTTCAAGGATGGCAAAGCGGTTTCTGTAAAGGCCGAGCAGGGGCAGGAGCTTTTGGAGCATATGATCAAAATGGACGAGGGCGCCTGCATGCTGGGCGAGCTTGCCCTGGTGCCGGACGATTCTCCCATTTCCAATTCCGGCACTCTCTTCTACAACACCCTCTTTGATGAAAACGCCGCCTGCCACGTGGCGCTGGGTATGGGCTTTAATGAGACGATAGAAGGCTTTGCCGATAAGACCGATGAGGAGCTCAAGGAGATGGGCATCAACGATTCTATCATCCATGTGGACTTTATGGTGGGCAGCAAGGAGCTGAACATCACCGGATATACCAGAGACGGCAAAAAAGTACAGATCTTCAAAAACGGAAATTGGGCGATCTGATTCGCGGCCGGAGGCTGCGAATTGGCAGCGTCCGGCAAAAGGCAACATCGGGGTTTCCCGGTGCTGCCTTCCGTGTTTTTTATCTTCATAGGAAAAGGGGCTGCTGCAATGAAAAGCTACAGTGACAGTTATAAGGCGGCGGGTGTGGACGTCACCGCCGGGTACAAATCGGTGGAACTGATGAAGGAGCATGTAAAGCGCACGATGATCCCCGGGGTGGTTTCCGGCATCGGTGGGTTTGGCGGCCTGTTTGCCCCGGAGGTTTCCGGCATGCGGGAGCCGATCCTGGTTTCCGGTACAGACGGTGTGGGAACGAAGCTTAAAGTGGCGATGCTTCTCGATAAGCACGACACCATTGGGATCGACGCGGTGGCCATGTGTGTAAACGATGTGGTGTGCTGCGGGGCAAAGCCTCTGTTTTTCCTGGATTATATCGCTTGCGGAAAAAACATTCCGGAGAAGATTGCACAGATCGTAGCAGGGGTGGCAGAGGGCTGCGTGCAGTCCGGCTGTGCTCTGATTGGCGGAGAGACTGCCGAGCACCCCGGTATGATGCCGGAGGAAGATTACGATCTGGCCGGCTTTACGGTAGGCCTGGTGGATAAGCCAAAGGTCATCGACGGTTCCCGGCTGAAAACAGGGGATGTGCTCATCGGCCTGTGCTCTTCCGGCGTTCACTCCAATGGCTTTTCCCTGGTTCGAAAGGTCTTTGGCCTGGATGAATCGAATATCGGCAAATATTATGAAGAGCTGGGCGGCACGCTGGGAGAGACGCTTCTGACCCCCACCCGAATCTATGTCAAAGCGGCGCTGACCGCCATTGAGGCAGCGGACGTAAAGGCTATTTCCCACATTACCGGGGGCGGCTTTTATGAAAACATTCCCCGCATGTTAAAGCCCGGTCTGACCGCAAAGGTGGAAAAGGCGGCCATTCCCACGCTGCCTATTTTCCCGCTGCTGCAAAAGGTGGGGGATATCCCGGAGCACGATATGTACAACACCTTTAATATGGGGATTGGTCTCTGTATGGCTGTTTCCCGGGAAACTGCGGAAGCTGCCGTGCAGGCGGCGGAACGCGCCGGGGAAAAGGCGGTTGTGATCGGTGAGATCACCGAGGGCGCAGAGGGGGTCGTGCTGTGCTGAATATCGGTGTGCTGGTATCCGGCGGAGGCACGAACCTGCAAAAGCTCATCGACGCAGAGCGCGCCGGGGAAATCAAAAACGGCGTTCTCCGGGTAGTGATCGCAAGCAAAGCGGACGCCTTTGCCCTGGAGCGGGCAAAAAAGGCGGGGATCGAGGCTATTGTTCTGAGCCGGAAGGACTATCCCGATGTGGATTCCTACAGCGAGGCTTTGATCGCTGCTTTGCGGGAGCGAAATGTAGAGCTGGTGGTACTGGCGGGTTTTCTTACCATTACCGGCGAAAACTTTGTCCGGGCCTTTCCAAACCGCATTCTGAATGTTCACCCTGCGTTGCTGCCGGCCTTCGGCGGAAAGGGCTATTACGGCCTGCATGTTCATGAAGCCGTGCTGCAAAGAGGGGCGAAGGTTACGGGCGCCACTGTGCATTTCGTCAACGAAGTGTGCGATGGCGGCCCCATTATCTTGCAAAAAGCAGTGGAAGTGCGGGAAGGCGATACCCCGGAGGTTTTGCAAAAACGGGTGATGGAGGAAGCCGAGTGGCTCCTTTTGCCCAGGGCCGTTTCCCTGTTCTGTGAGGGAAGGCTTACGGTAGAAAACGGGATCGTTCATATTCAAGAAGCATAAAAGGAGAATTTCTGATGAAAGCTGTTGATCTTACTCAGGATCTGCGTTCTAATTCCTATCCCGGCAGGGGCATTGTGATTGGAAAAAGCCAGGATGGAAGCTGTGCTGTGACCGCCTACTTCATTATGGGCCGCAGTGTGAACAGCCGCAACCGCGTGTTTGAAAGGGAAGGGGAAAATCTGCGCACCAAGGCCTTTGACCCGGCCCTGCTTTCCGATCCCTCCCTTGTGATCTATTTCCCCGTGCGTATGTTTGAGGGCGGCATGATCGTTACAAACGGCGACCAGACCGACACCATCTACGACTTTTTGCAGGCGGGAAAAACCTTTGAGGAGGCGCTGCGCACCCGCACTTTTGAGCCGGATCCGCCTATTTTCACTCCCCGTATTTCCGGAATTCTGGAATACGGGAAAGAGGATTTTTCCTACAAGCTTTCCATTCTGAAAAGCACCCATGGAGACGAGCATTACGCCCAGCGCCAGTTTTTTGAATATGCGGCCAAGCCCGGTCTGGGCCATTTTATCCACACCTATCAGGGGGATGGGGATCCGGTACCTTCTTTTGAGGGAGAGCCCACGCCGGTAACCCTTTCCGGCGATATTGATACCTTTACGAAGGAAGTCTGGAACGCCTTAAATGAAGACAACAAGGTTTCCCTGTTTGTGCGGTATACCAACCTGAGCACCGGAGTTTCCGAGACCCGTATTGTAAATAAAAACCAGTGAAACAGGCTTGTTTTCTCCATGGAGCTAGACGGTTTTGAAATTGGAAATCTATTAAAGGAGCGATCGTGATGAATGAACTTGCACTGAAGTATGGCTGTAACCCCAACCAGAAGCCTTCCCGGATCTTTATGAAGGACGGCAGTGAGCTGCCTGTTACCGTGTTAAACGGCAAGCCCGGCTATATCAATTTTCTGGACGCTTTTAATTCCTGGCAGCTTGTAAAAGAACTGAAAGCGGCTACCGGTCTGCCTGCGGCAGCCTCCTTTAAGCACGTCAGCCCGGCAGGCGCGGCGGTCTATACCCCTCTTTCCGATACTCTGAAGAAGATCTATTTTGTAGACGATCTGGAGCTTTCTCCTATCGCTTCCGCCTATGCGGCGGCCCGCGGCGCGGACAGAATGTCTTCCTATGGCGACTGGGCAGCCCTTTCCGACGTGTGCGATAAGGAGACCGCCACCCTTTTGGCCCGGGAGGTTTCCGATGGCGTCATCGCCCCCGGCTATACCGAGGAAGCTTTGGAGATCCTGAAAACCAAGCGCAAGGGCAATTATAATGTAGTGCAGATCGATCCGGAATACGTTCCCGCCCCCATCGAGCACAAGGACGTGTTCGGCATCACCTTTGAGCAGGGCAGAAACGAATTGAAAATTGACAGCGAGCTCTTAAAGGAACTTCCCACAAAAAATAAGAACCTTACCGAGGAAGCCAAGCGGGATCTTATCGTGTCCCTGATCACCCTGAAATACACCCAGTCTAACTCCGTATGCTATGTGAAAAACGGACAGGCTATCGGTGTGGGCGCAGGCCAGCAGAGCCGCGTGCACTGCACCCGTCTGGCAGGCAACAAGGCGGATAACTGGTATCTGCGCCAGTGCCCCAAGGTGTTGAACCTGCCCTTTAAGAAGGATATTCGCCGCCCTGACCGGGACAACACCATCGATGTGTATATTTCTGACGAGTACATGGACGTGCTGGCAGACGGCCAGTGGGAAAATTTCTTCACCGAAAAGCCGGAGGTCTTTACCCGGGAGGAGCGCCGTGCCTGGCTGGATACCATGAGCGGCGTGGCCCTGGGCTCAGATGCGTTCTTCCCCTTCGGAGATAACATCGAGCGGGCCCACAAGAGCGGCGTGGAGTTTATCGCCCAGCCCGGTGGCTCTATTCGGGACGATAACGTGATCGCCACCTGCGATAAGTACGATATTGCTATGGCGTTTACGGGGATCCGCCTGTTCCACCACTAATTCTTTGCGGGGATTTTTGCGGCTGGCTGTGTTGGTCTTCGCTTGGTATACCTTAGTATAACCTGCGCTCGACCGCCTTGCCATCCATCAAAAATCCCGGCAAATGGGCGGGAGAGAGAAATTTAGGCGCATAGCGGTGTCACGCTGCGCTTGGCATACCTTAGTATAGCCTTCGCTTGCGTTCCTTGCTCTGTATCTAAAATCCCACGCAAGCGCAGCAGAGAATCGGGGTTTTTGCGGCTGGCTGTGTTGGTTTGACCGCCTTGTCATCCATCAAAAATCCCGGGCAAATGGGTAAGGGGTCACTGAAATTTCTGGTAAAGGAGAAACGACCATGGTAAGCGCTTTGCTAAGAAATTTGACGGGGAAGGTCTGTACGGTCAGTATGTCTGTCAGCTTGTCTGTCTATACAGGGCGGATCACGGCAGTGGAAGAGGATTGGCTGGAACTGAGGCAGAAGAACGGAACGCTGCATTATCTCAATATCCGAAGAATACAGGAGATCCAGTTGATGCCCGAAAAAGTACAGGAGCAATGGAGAGAAAAGCAATGAAAATTTTAGTGATCGGCAGCGGCGGCAGAGAGCATGCCATTGGTTGTAAATTAAAGGAAAGCCCCAGGGTGGAAAAGCTGTACTGCGCTCCCGGCAACGGCGGCATCTCTATGGATGCGGAGTGCTGCCCCGTGGGGGCCATGGACAAGGAAGGGATCCTTGCCCTTGCGAAAGAAAAGCAGATCGATTTTGTGTTCGTTGCCCCGGACGATCCCCTTGCCGCCGGTATGGTGGATCATCTGGAAGCGGCGGGAATTCCCTGCTTCGGCCCCAATGCGGTGGCAGCCCAAATCGAAGCCAGCAAGGTGTTTTCCAAGGGCCTGATGAAAAAATACGGAATTCCCACTGCGGAATACCAGGTGTTTTCCGAGGCGGAAAAGGCCCTTGCTTACATCAGGGAGAACAATACTTACCCCATCGTCATTAAAGCGGACGGCCTGGCTCTGGGAAAGGGCGTTATCATTGCTCAGAAGGAAGAGGAAGCCGCCGAAGCTCTGCATTCCATTATGGAAGAAAAGTTGTTTGGGGATTCCGGCAGCGAGGTGGTGGTAGAGGAATTCCTCACCGGCCCGGAAGTGACGGTGCTTGCCTTTACCGACGGAACGGCCATGTGCCCCATGGCGTCTTCTATGGATCACAAAAGGGCCTATGATGGGGACAAGGGCCCCAATACCGGCGGTATGGGTACGGTAAGTCCCAATCCCTTCTATACAGAGAAAGTGGCGGCGGAATGTATGGAAAAGATTTTCCTGCCCACCATGCACGCTATGAACGCAGAAGGAAGAAAGTTTAAGGGCTGTCTGTATTTTGGCCTGATGCTTACCCCGAGCGGCCCCAAGGTGATAGAATACAATTCCCGCTTTGGTGACCCGGAAACCCAGGTGGTGCTGCCCAGGCTTCAAACAGACCTTTGCGAGATCATCACCGCCGTGGCGGAAGAGCGCCTGTCTGAGCTGGAGATCAAATGGTCTCCGGAGCCCTGCGCCTGTGTGATCATGGCAAGCGGCGGCTACCCCGGAAGCTACCCCAAGGGTCTGGAAATTCACGGCCTTACGGAAAGCGGCCAGGTAGAGGGGGCAACGGTGTACCATGCCGGTACCAAGCTGGAAAACGGGAAATTTGTTACCGGCGGTGGGCGTGTATTGGGCGTGACCACTAAAGGAGAAACCTTGGAAAAGGCCCTTGAAAACGCTTATCAGGCTGTGGAAAAGATTTCCTTTGAGGGCGCCATGTACCGGAAGGATATCGGTAAGCGGGCGCTTTCCGCGGGCCGCGAATAAGGAAGGCGCACGATGGAACAGATCGATATTTACGATCAAAACGGCAACCCCACAGGAAAAATTGTGAGCAGAGAAACACCTTTGGGAAAAGGGGAATACCGGCTTGCCGTGGGAATATGGATTCAGGACAGCAGCGGCAGGATATTTCTGACAAGGCGGAGCATGGAAAAGAGCTATGCTCCCGGAAAATGGGAAAATCCCGCCGGTCATGTACAGGCAGGTGAAACACCGGAATATGCGGTTATCCGTGAACTTTGGGAGGAAACGGGCATCTCCGTGAAAACGGAACAGCTTATCTTCCTGGGCGCTTCCTGTGCCCATCCTTATCTTGGGCGGGATTACGGTGTTCGGCTGGATGTGGCGCTGCAGGATGTAAAGCTTCAGGCAGGGGAAACCTGCGAAGCCAAATGGGTCAGTTTTTCTGAATTTGTGCGGATGATAGAGGCCGGAGAGTTCCCGCCTTCGCTGATAGAGCATTTGAAGGAGTACCGGTCTGCCTTTCTGCGCTTTGCGGGTCAGTCGGAAGCGACTCTTCCGAGCCTGCTAAATTGAAGGAAAAGGAGAAAATCAGAATGAAAGCACCTGTTACATTTGCCATTTGCGGTTTTGGAGACCGGGGAAGCACCTATGCTTCCATGCAAAAGCTGTTTCCCGATAAGATGAAAGTGGTTGCCGTGGCGGACTTAAATCCCGCCAAAGTGCAAAAGGCCAAGGAGCTTTATGATATTCCGGAAGAAAACTGTTTTTCTTCCGGTGAAGAAATGCTGGAGCAGGAGAAATTAGCCGATGTGATGGTGGTCTCCACCATGGATCGCCAGCATGTGGGCCATGCCATTCCCGCGCTGAAAAAGGGCTATCACATCATGATGGAAAAGCCCATTTCCCCGGAGCTTTCCAAGTGCAGGGAAATTTTGGAGGTGGCAAAGGACTGTCCCGGCAAGATCATCGTTTGCCATGTACTGCGGTATACCACCTTCTACAACACCCTGAAGGATCTGATCTCCGGCGGACGGATCGGAGATGTGGTTTCCATCTGCGCCAATGAAAATGTGGGCTACTGGCATCAGGCTCATTCCTTTGTCCGGGGCAACTGGAGAAATTCCCAGGAGACAAGCCCCATGATCCTGCAAAAGTCCTGCCATGATATGGATATCCTCACCTGGCTTTTGGGAAAGAAGTGTAAGGCGGTTTCCTCCTTCGGCGGCATTCAGCTGTTCAAAAAGGAATGCGCTCCCGAAGGTTCCACTCCCTATTGTCTTGGGGGCTGCAAGGCGAAGGAAAACTGTGTGTTTGATGCGGAAAAAATTTACATCACCAGCCCGAAAACTGGGCGGGCTACCCATGCGGATAACTGGATCACTTCTGTTCTCAGCGTGGAAAACACCGTGGAAAGCACTTATGAAGCCCTGAAAAACGGCCCCTATGGCCGCTGCGTCTACCAGTGCGACAACAATGTGGTGGATCATCAGCAGACCAATCTCCTTATGGAAGACGGTTCCACCATCAGCTTTACCATGTGCGCCTTTACCGAAAGCTGCTATCGCTATTTCAAGGCCATGGGAACGAAAGGCGAGATCGAAGCGGATATGATCTCCAATATGATCCATATCCGGGAATTCGGCAAGCCGGAGGAAGTGATCGATGTAGGCGCGCTGGCCTCTGATCTCAAGGGCCATGGCGGCGGAGACAGCGGCATCGTTTCCGACTTCCTGGAAATGCTTCTAAACGACAGCGAGGCTACCGAGCGCACCACCACTTTGGAAAACTCCATGGAAAGTCATTTTATCGCTTTGGCAGCGGAGGAATCCCGCTTAAACGGCGGAAAGGTGATCGAGCTGGAGGAGTTCAAGAAGAAATAAGGTGCGCTCTGCGCACCACCACTTTGGAAAACTCCATGGAAAGTCATTTTATCGCTTTGGCAGCG
>CAMVYG010000046.1 GCA_947171615.1 uncultured Clostridia bacterium | reverse complement strand
GAGGTTTACAATCCGAAAACCGTCTTCCCTCACGCGGCGTCGCTGCATCAGGGTTCCCCCCATTGTGCAATATCCCCCACTGCTGCCTCCCGTAGGAGTCTGGGCCGTGTCTCAGTCCCAATGTGGCCGTTCAACCTCTCAGTCCGGCTACCGATCGTCGACTTGGTGGGCCGTTACCCCGCCAACTATCTAATCGGACGCGAGCCCATCTTTCAGCGGATTGCTCCTTTGACCGCTTCTCCATGTGGAGTCGTGGTCTCATGCGGTATTAGCGTTCGTTTCCAAACGTTATCCCCCTCTGAAAGGCAGGTTGCTCACGCGTTACTCACCCGTCCGCCACTAAGTCTTACAAGAACTTCCTGCAGCAAGCTGCTCTCCGTTCAGCGTAACACTCCGTTCGACTTGCATGTGTTAGGCACGCCGCCAGCGTTCGTCCTGAGCCAGGATCAAACTCTCTAAAATATGATATCTAAAAGACTTCCGTCTCTTAAATCTACTTTAGAGCTTTTCTCAAAGCTCAAGAGAAGCTTGGCTTCTCTTTATCACAGATTTCTGTTTCAGGTTCTGTTTCCTGTTTCCTTCCAAGAGTATCTCTCAACCCTCAGAATTCACGGGTCCTTACTTTCATCTCGTTGTTTAATTTTCAAGGTCCATTTGCTACCCAAAAACTCGGTTCCTGCGCTGTCGCGCTGCCGTTCTTCGCGGCCCCTTCGCTTTGAGTGCAAGCCCTCAAACTCGGTTCCCCTCGTTCGAGTGCTCGACTATCTTATCACATCTCACCCTCCCCTGTCAACTACTTTTTTTACTTTTTTTGAACTTTTTTTCAAAATCTTATTTTTGTCTATATCTAGTAGGTTAAAGGTGTTTTCACCCATACTAGTATGCCCTGTCTTTTACACCTGTTTTTGGGTTTTCTCGAAAAAACAAAAATTTCCTGGAATACGCTTCTATATCCTCGTTTGAAACTAGAGAAAAAGATGGCTTTTATACCGGACCTTTCCCTTCACGGCAAACTTTTCGGGAAGATCCGCCGCGGTTTATACGGCTTTCCTTATAAAACTGCTTTCCCCATTTATAAAGGACATCTTCCTACAGCTCAGGCAAGTCCTGATTTGGCAGCAGAGTTTTTCTGCATAGTACGGCGGCTCGAATACTATAAATGAAAGGAATGGGCTGTCCTGCAAAGGGAACGGTTCAGGAAAGTCTTTAGGCAGGAAGCTTTTTCCTGGCCGCCTTCCCTTTCCTCATGAAAGGGATAAATCATATTCAGTACCTGCTAAGAAAAGAAAACTGAAAAAACGAAAGGAATATGAGAAATCAAATGAAAGCAGACAAGGGAAAACAGCTTGCCCATTATCTTTGGCGGATCCTGGTGATCACGCTTATCAATTTCATGATCGTTCTGATGCTGTGGAATAGCGGCGGCAAGGCTGCCGCTTTGTCAAAATACGGCTCCCGGGGCGGGGAAGTGACCCAGATCCAACAGCGTCTGCAAGAGCTGGGGTACGATCCCGGCGCGGCAGACGGCATTTTCGGCTCCCGCACCCAGCAGGCCGTCATTGCGTTTCAGCAGGATCAGGGGCTGGACGCCGACGGCATTGTGGGCAAAAACACCCTGGCCGCTCTGGGGCTTTCCTCCGGCGGCGGCTCAGGCGGCGCTTACGGGGGATTCAGTGAAAGCGAAGTGCAACTTTTGGCCTCTATCATTTCGGCGGAATCCCGGGGAGAGCCCTATGAGGGACAAGTTGCCGTGGGAGCGGTCATTATGAACCGGATCGCCCACCCATCCTTTCCCAATACCCTCTCCGGGGTGATCTACCAGGAGGGTGCGTTTTCCTGTCTGTATGACGGTGGCATCAACGCCGCTGTAGCAGATTCCGCCTATCAGGCGGCAAGAGAAGCCATTAACGGCTCCGACCCCACCGGCGGCGCTATCTATTATTATAACCCGGCAAAAACCACCAACAAATGGATCTGGTCACGGCAGGTAGTAGCCGTGATCGGCGCCCACAGGTTTGCGGTTTGAAAGCTTTTGAAGCTCTACTTGAAGATTGTCGAATTTCCGGTATAATTTATCAATCATAACTTACTGTCATTCCGAGCAAAGCGAGGAATCTCGAACAGCAATAACCGACGAATAGAAAGATCTTTGTACCCGCTGGCTAAGAGATAGCCGAGATCCTTCGTCACTGCGTTCCTCAGGATGACAGTAAGTTAAAGTATAGTATTATACGGAAAACGAGTTCTGCCAAGATGGTAGGCGGTTGGCTACACCACCCGAAAGGGGGTGAGCATGAGCGCAACAGACGCAAACGTCTGATGTGGCGCTCATGTGCGAGCCGTTCTCCGCTGTCGCGTCGGTCGGCGCAGGACAAGTGCCACAGGCACTTTGCGCCCGAGCCGATAGGCGAGAAAAAGTATGCCCATTACTTTGACGCTACATATCTTCGGATATACTGTAACGATCTCAGTAAAACGGCGAAACCGCCACTCGGCAAAGTGACGGTTTTTAAGTATTTCTTAAAACTGTTGTTCTGAGCTAACCGTCTATCGGCAAGCTCTCTTTCTGTTTTTATTATGGCGTTCCTTCCGTTTTTTGTCAATCTATTTCTGCTGAATACATCCTTCTTATCAGCCTTGTATCACGTCGGCCTTTCTTTAACTATGCTGCCAACAGTTTAAGCATCCTTCTCTAACAACTAACAGCTAACCACTAACTTCTAACCTGGCAAACGCTTTCTTTTTTACAACAAAATAGCAGATCAGCTGGAAAACCCCTGTGACGATCCAGGAAAGGGGGTAGGAAAAGAACAGCATTTCCCAGGTGCGATTTATAGGAAGGATCATGTAGATCCAGGCGATCCGCAAACCGCAGGTACCTATAATAGACATGAGCATCGGCATCATGGAGGAGCCAAGCCCCCTGAGCATACCCACCATAACATTCATCAGGGCAATGGTGAAATAGGGCACACAGGTCACAAGCATCCGGCGCAGGCCGTATTCTATCACCTGCTGGTCCGGCGTGTACAGCCCTAACAGAACCCTGCCGCCTAAATAAGAACCGCAGCCCAGCACCACACTGAGCCCCATGGCCATCAGCAGGCAAGCCATGCAGACCCTTTTGATCCGCTCCGGCTTTTTTGCGCCGTAATTCTGGCTGGTAAAGCTTTGTGCCGCCTGGGTAAAGGCATCCACCACCGTCCACAAAAAGCCTTCCAGATTGCTGGAAGCGGTGGCTGCTGCCATGGCAATGGAGCCAAAGGAATTTACTGTGGATTGGATCACCACGTTGGAAATAGAAAAGGTTGCCCCCTGAATGCCGGCGGGAATTCCGATGTGCATCATTTGCAGCAGCTTTCCCTTTACAATGCGAAGACGCCTGAGCGTCACACGATAAGGCGCATCGCTTTTCATCAAACACCACAGCACCAGCCCGGCAGAAATTGTTTGGGAAATCACCGTGGCGACAGCCACCCCGGCCACGCCCATATCCAGCACGATCACGAAGAAAAGATTAAAGCATACATTGACAATACCGGCTATGGTAAGAAAATACAGAGGACGGCGGGTATCTCCTACCGCCCGAAGCACGGCCCCACCGAAATTATAGAGCATGGTGGCCGGCATTCCAATAAAGTAAATGCGCATATATAAAACGGATTGATCGATAACGTCCGGCGGCGTTTCCATCCATTCCAGCACCGGCTGAGACAGGCCCACACCGATAAAGATCAACGCCACACCGGAAATCAGGCTGGTGAGAATGGCGGTATGCACCGTTTCGTCCAGTTCAGAATGCTGACCGGAGCCATAAGCTCTGGCCACCAATACATTGACCCCTACCGAAAGGCCAATAAACAGATTGATGATCAGATTGATAAGCGCTCCCGTGGAGCCAACTGCCGCCAGAGCTTCTTTTCCCGCGAAGCGGCCTGCCACCACCATATCGGCGGCATTGAACAAAAGCTGCAGTACGCCGGAAAGCGCCAGCGGAATAGCGAATTTTACGATCTTCCCCAGCAGGGGACCTTCTGTCATATTGATCTCGAAAGAACTTTTGCGTTCTCTTGGCTTTAACTGAAATCTCACAAAAATGCCAGCCTTTCCATTTTTTGGACCTTTGGTTTTCTAAAAAAGCGCGGCCTGTCTACTGTGCGGCAAGCCTTTTGGCGACCCGGTTTTTTACAATGAAATAGCACCCAAAATCTACCAGTGCCGCTAACCCCCAGGTAATGGGATAGGAAACATACAGCATTTCCAGAGTGGGTACAGCGGCAAACACCGTATAAAGCCAAACCACCCGGAAACCGCACACAAAGGTAATCGTGATCACCATGGGGACAAAGGAAGCGCCCAGACCCCGCAGCACGCCTACCATATTTCCCATTAAAGCGCCGATGCACTGGCAGGTACACACAATGGCCAAACGGCGCAGGCCAAAGGCGATCACCTCCGGGTCCCCGGAGTAAATGCTTAAAAGCTGCGGCCCGCCAAAATACGCGCTGATGCCCAACACCAGACCAATACTGACGCCCAGCCCCAGGCACAGGAATAAGATCCTGTTGACCCGGTTCAGCTTTTTTGCACCAACATTCTGCCCCGTAAAGGACATGGCGGCCTGAGAAAAGGCGTCCATGCCTGTAGAAACAAAGCCTTCAATATTGGCGGCGGCGGTGTTTCCCGCCATAGCCACAGAGCCAAAGGAATTGATGGTAGACTGGATCAGCACGTTGGAAATGGAAAAGGAAGCTCCCTGAATGCCGGCAGGTAAGCCGATCTTCGCCATTTTCAGCAGCTTATCCTTCTTGATACACAGCTTTTTCAGCTCTACCCGGTAAATGCTGTTTGTCCGCATCAGACACAGCAGCACCAGCACCGCGGAAACTGCCTGAGAAATGGAGGTAGCCGCCGCCACGCCTGCTACACCCATATGCAGCACGATCACAAAAAACAGATTCAAAAGGACATTTACCACTCCGGCAAGCAGCAGAAAATAAAGGGGCCTCTGGGTATCTCCCACCGCCCGAAGCACTGCCGCGCCGAAATTGTACAGCATCATAACGGGCATGCCGATAAAATAGATGCGCATGTACAAAACCGCCTGATCCAATACGTCCGGCGGAGTGGCCATAATTTCCAGCACAGGCCGGGCCAGCAGGATCCCTATGGCGATCAGCGCTATGCCGAAAAGAATACTTGCCAGAATGGAGGTATGTACCGTTTCGCTGAGATCCTTTCGATTTTCCGCCCCATAGTACTGGGCTACCAGCACATTGGTGCCTACGGAAAGGCCCATGAACAAGGTGACGATCAGGTTGATCAGGGCGCCGGTAGCGCCTACCGCGGCTAAAGCCTGGCTGCCTGCGAATCTGCCCACCACCACAATATCGGCGGCGTTAAACAACAGCTGCAAAATACCGGAAAGCGCCAGCGGAATAGCAAACTTTACGATTTTCCCCAGCAGAGGCCCGTGAACCATATCGATTTCATAAGTTCCCCCGCTGCCCTTTCTGCCAAAAATCCTTCGCATGATGCAACCTCCCTTAAAACTGCGAACATCCTGCCATATCACAAATTCCCTTCAAGATGGTGTGCCGCCTGCTATCGTTGTTTGCACACAAAAAAGACCCGCATTGCTGCAAGTCTTTTTTACAGATAAAGCTTATGCAGGAAAACTGAGAAACAGCTCTTCCGCCCACTGCTTCTGCGCTTCGTTTTTCTCATCCTTTTTCGTATCCGTATAGATCATCAAATATTCTTCACTGGGATGCAGCGTTGCCGGAACCTCATTATCCAGCAGCTCAAAGGATCCTTTTTCTTTCACGCTTTCCAAACAGGCCTTTCCCTTTTCATCCAGATGATTTGGGTCAAAGCGATAAAATTCCGCCTGCACCATACTGCCGTTATAAGAGAACTGATACCGATAACCGTTTACCGCGCCGATCTCCTTGTAAGACATCTGCACAAAGGAGGTGGTGTTTTCCGCTGCCACGATAGCGCCGTTTTCAAACTTTACATTCTCCGTGTCCCGAATGATGGCCTTGCCGTCTTCCATATAAGTCAACAGTCCGATCATATCGTCCGGGCCCTCGTTTTCATAGGTTCCGGTGGGCTTTTTATGGGTACTTTCCGTACCGGACTCCACAGAGGAAGCAGCTTCCATTTCCAGCATGGGAAGCTTAGAAGTAGGCGCACCTCCCCAGGCGAACAGTGCAAGAGCCAAAACTCCTGCCATGCACAGGGTTAAAATTCTTCTCTTCATCATTTTTTGGTTCCTTTCTCCGCGTAGGGACTCAAACAAAAAAGAAAACGCGGACCCTGAAAAATCAGGGCCAGCGCTGTTCTTTCCATGGTGACCCGGACGAGAATCGAACTCGTATTACCGCCGTGAAAGGGCGGTGTCTTAACCGTTTGACCACCGGGCCATATGGTAGCGGCAAATGGATTTGAACCATCGACACTTCGGGTATGAACCGAATGCTCTAGCCAACTGAGCTATGCCGCCATAGTAATGCTCCACCGGTAGCAGAGCATTGCTTATTATACTGTACCTGCTAGTATTTGTCAAGCAGTTTGCGATTATTTACAGGAAAGAAATGTTTTTTTGCGTATTTCCCCAAAAGACAGTAAAAAAACTGCCCTCTTACAGATCTTCTAAAATGTCCTGCCGCTTCTTTTCAAACTCTTCCTGCGTGATAATGCCCTTATCCAGCAGACTCTGTACTTCCATCAGGCGTTCTTCCACAGTTTTTTCAACAGAAGAAGCAGAAGGCGACGGTCGGGGCATTGGCTGAGCAACAACCGCAGCCGGTACAGAAGCTCTGAAGCTGGGCTGACCATTACAGTAATCGGCAATTTTATTGAATTCATTTTGCAGCAATCCATAGGACACGATCCCCAGGCAGAAAATATCCAGTAGAAGATATGTTACGGAATTATCCTGGGCGTAAAGGCCCCGTGCACAGAAAGCGTTATATATTTTCTTGCCCCGGGTGTACATCCAGTAGAAGCTGTAAAAGGGAACCAGCACCAGGCAGGCCGTTTCTCCGGCACAGTTCTCCGGCTCGCCGCACCAGGCCCGGATCTTTTTGCACAGGGTATACTTCCAATAGATCAAGTAAATACCAAAGGTAACAAAGGAAAGAAGAATACAGACTGCGACACTGCGCCGTTCCGCCAGACAGGAGGGCAGCCCGCCCAACTGCCGGGGCTGATCCTGTGAAGGCCATGCTCCTGCCGAAACGCCTGTTTTTTTCTGCTCTTGAGGAGCGTTTCCATATTCCAGCGAAAGAGCCAGAAAACCGGTACCCAAAAACAGGCAGAGAAAACGAAGCATCATAAAACGATCCGGAACAGGAGACAACAAGTATCTATCACAAAAGGGCGTCAGATATCCGTTGAACTCGTTCGGAATTGTGAAAAGGGCGATCAGCAGCAAAAGGGTTGCCGCAAAGGAAACGATTGCCATCGGAAGCTTTGTCCTTATCACACCGCAGACCGTCAGGATAGAAAGAACGCCAACAGCCAGCGATAACAGCAGAAGGGGACTGTTCCAGCCAGCAAAAACCAAAT
This sequence comes from uncultured Clostridia bacterium, assembly GCA_947171615.1. Classification (GTDB taxonomy): domain Bacteria; phylum Bacillota; class Clostridia; order Oscillospirales; family Acutalibacteraceae; genus Acutalibacter. The sequence continues at coordinate 5,794 of CAMVYG010000046.1, read as the reverse complement.
CTAGATGGGAAAAGCCTATGACCCCGGTCCACACAATAAGGAACAGCAGAAAAGGAAGACTCGGCAGCGCGCAGAACAGAGGAGTCTTTTTCGCAAGTCCCGCTCCTGCCAGCACAAGCATCACAGCAGTCAAGAGCAGCAGCGAATCTAAAAAAACAAACCTAATCCTGAAAAGTTTGAAAGAACTCCACGTCCACCGAAACACAGGAATGTTAAAACTGATATGGAACTTCCCTTCCGCAGTAAAAAGAACGAAAAAGGACAAAATCAGCATGATTGCACCCATAGCTGCTGCCAGATAGGGCAGAACAGAGTCCTTTTTCACAAAAAATCTCTTTTTTTCTTCCACAAAAATACTCTCCCTCAATCATTATGATAAAGAAAACTTTGCAAAGCAGTTTTCCTTAACCGTGGATAGAATAGTTAGGCGCTTCCTTGGTGATCTGGATATCGTGGGGATGGCTTTCCGTCAGGCCTGCGCCGGTGATGCGCACAAATTTCGCCTTGCTGTGCAGCTCACCGATATCCTTACAGCCGGTGTAACCCATGCCGGAACGCAGGCCGCCCAGCAGCTGGAAGATGGTGTCCGCCAGCGGCCCCTTGTAGGGGACCCGGCCCTCTACGCCTTCCGGAACAAATTTCTTCTGTTCTCCCTGGAAGTACCGGTCGCTGCTGCCCTTACCCATAGCGCCCAGGCTGCCCATGCCGCGGTACACCTTGAACTGACGGCCCTGGTACAGCTCGTATTCGCCGGGGGCTTCCTTACAGCCCGCTACCATGGAGCCCAGCATCACCACATTGGCTCCCGCCGCCAAAGCCTTGACGATATCGCCGCTGTATTTGATGCCGCCGTCGGCAATAACCGGAATCCCGTGCTTTGCCGCTTCACTGGCCGCGTCAAACACGGCGGTGATCTGGGGCACGCCGATGCCCGCCACCACACGGGTGGTGCAGATAGAGCCGGGGCCGATGCCTACCTTTACGCAGTCCGCGCCGGCGTCGATCAGGGCCTTTGCCCCTTCGGCGGTGGCGATATTGCCTGCAATGACCTGCAAATTCGGATATGCCTTCTTCACCTTTGCCACGGCCTCCAGCACGCCGCTGTTGTGGCCGTGAGCGGAATCCAGCACCACCACGTCCACCTGGGACTCGATCAAAGCCGCCGCCCGCTCCAGCACGTCCTTCGTGGCGCCGATGGCAGCGCCGCACAACAGGCGTCCCTTTTCGTCCCTGGCGGAATTGGGGTACCGTACCGCTTTCTCAATATCTTTAATGGTGATAAGCCCCTTCAGGCGCATGTGCTCGTCCACAATGGGAAGCTTTTCGATGCGATGGTTTCTGAGGATCCCCTGGGCGTCTTCCAGGGTGGTGCCTACCGGGGCGGTGACCAGGTTGTCCTTGGTCATGACATTGCGGATGGGCTGGTCAAAATCCGCGCCCTCCATAAAGCGCATATCCCGGTTGGTGATGATGCCCACCAGAACGCCGTCCTCGCAGATGGGTACGCCGGAGATCTTAAACCGGCCCATGATCTCATCCGCTTCCCGAACCAGGTTGTCCGGGGCCAGGAAGAAGGGGTTTACGATGACCCCGTTTTCAGAACGCTTTACCCTGTCTACCTGGTCGGCCTGGGCCTCGATCGACATGTTCTTGTGAATGATCCCAATGCCGCCCTCACGCGCCATGGCAATGGCCATATCCGCTTCCGTCACCGTATCCATGGCGGCGGTCATAATGGGGGTATTCAGCCGAATACGATTTGTCAGGTTCGTGGAAAGGTCCGCCTCGCCGGGCAAAACGTGAGATTCCGCCGGTATCAGCAAAACATCGTCATAGGTCAGTCCTTCCTTCACGAACTTGTCCTTGTACTCCATGTCCAGCATAACCACAACTCGCTTTCTCTGTAAATTTCCGTCATTTTATAAGATTTTATTATAGCATTGCCTTTTTCCTTTTACAAGCCTTTCCGCCAATTTCCGCCCTCCAAAAATTTTTTCTGAAAATGGCCTTCTTTTGGGGAAAATCTATTGACAGCCGGTATGCTTTGCGCTATTCTATGCCCGACAGAGGATTTTTGTAATTTACCGCGCTGCCATACTAAAATATAAATTAACGATCAGCACTACCTCTTGGCTCTCCCTCTGGGGTGAGCACGTGCCAGTGGCACGTTGCCGCGAACTGTTCTCAGCTGTCGCTTCGGTCGGTCATGGACGCTTGCCACCGGCAAGCATGACCCGAACCGACAGGTGAGACGCTGTCGCCGACAGGCGACTGAGAGGGCGCTGGTAAGCACTAGCCGAGATCCTTCACCTTCGGTTCAGGATGACAGCGTGCGGTAAAGATTAGAACGAGAAACTATAGGTTATCACATACCATTCTGTAGGGCCCGACGTCCCCGGCGGGCTGCAAATTCCCTGCAAAACCTGCGGACCGTCCGGAGGCCGGTCCCTACATTTGGTTGACCTTTAACCTATGATTTATCTGGCAGCCAGCAGAAGCCCTTGCCTCTCCCTATGGGGTGCTAATCACTAATCTATATTTTTATCGCACCACTCTCCATCAACCACTGTCATTCTGAGCCGATTGGAAAAAGGCGAAGAATCTCGACTATTGCCTGCTGGCAGGCACAAGACTCTTGTCCTTTCTAACGACTAATGACTAACATCTAACAACTAAATTCTGAAAGGCAGTAATATTTTTATGAAGCGCTTTTTCTCCCGGCTGGATTACCGTGGCAAACAGGCTTTGAATCAGGCAGGGCTGTGCGGCATATTCTGGTTTGCCTGGGCCTTTGGCTGCTATCAGACCGTATATCTTCAGGAGATCGGTTTTTCCGCTTCCCAGCTGGGGCTTTTAAACGCCATTAGCTCCGGCGTGGCAATTGTTTCCGTGGCCTTTTGGGGCATGGTAAGCGATAAGCTGGGCTCTCTGCGGAAAGTGCTGATTACCCTGCTGGTCTGCGGCAGCGCCTTGTATGCCCTGACACCTCTGCTCCCTGCGGGCTATGCTTTTTCTCCCCTGCTGCTGACGGCCTTTCTTCCGGCGGTCAATTTTTTCCGGGGCTCCATAGCAACCTTTTCCGAGAACCTTCTGGTGCGCAACTGTAACGAGCTGCGCTTAAATTACGGCATGCTTCGGGGAGCGGGTTCCTTCCTCTTTACCGTGGGCAGCCTGATCATTTCTTCCTTGCTCCCCACGGTAGGGGTAAATAATACCTTCTGGCTTACCGGCGCTTTGATGATACCTGCTGTGGTACTGGCCCTGTTTGCCAGAGAACCCGCCGCAAAGCCCACGAAAAGCGGTGAAAAGGAAAAAGCTGAAAAGCTGGATCTGGGCAGGCTGCTTCACAGCCGAAGCTATCTGATGTTTCTGGTATTCACCTTTTTCTTTTATCTGGCAGCTTGCTCGGAATCCACCTTTATCCCCTACCTGATGAGTGAGATCGGCGTTCCTTCCCAGCAGTATGGCGTTTTGCTGGGCTACCGGGCTCTGCTGGAAATTCCCTTTTTACTGTTGATGGTGCGTTTGCGCCGCCGCTTTTCCCTGAGAAGCCTGATCGTCTGCGCTGCCGTGCTGATGGCGGTGGAATGCCTGGGCTTTGGATTATTTGCCAACGGGCTGGGGTTGATGCTGCTGTTCTGCACCTTCTTTGGACTGGGTAACGGCCTTTTTATCGGCGCTTCCCTAAACTATATTTATGAGCTTGCCCCGGAAGGACTCAAGGCTACCGCCCAAACCTTTTTCGCATCGGTTTCCTCTGTGGCGGGCATTTTGGGAAATCTTCTGGGCGGCATGGTTTTGGATGCTATCGGCGCGAAGCCCTTCTATCTGGTGATCGCCGCGGCATATCTTGCCAGCGTGACGATTTTTGTCTGCTCCTTTGAGAGGAAGAAAAGGCTGAAGCAGAATAGTTGTTAGCTTTTCGCTTGTTAGCTGCTGGATAGAGCAAGGAGGCTTCCCTTTTCGTTTTGGCCGAGAGTTTGTGCTAAATGCGAATTTATAGAGGTGTTAGAATGGAGCAAATTGTATTAATAGAGCCGCAAAAGAAATATGCAGAAGATATCTGGGAATTTCGTAAAGAAATTTTAGAATGCGATACAGAGAATGAAGACCAATTTGCTGGTTGTATGTCCCTTGATGTGAGTAAGTCTGCTGATGAATGGATAAAAACATGTGAACTTAGAAAAAATGAGGAAACATGCGGCAAGGCAGGAACAAATGTTGCTTCACATATGTACTTAGCGGTGCGCAAAAGCGATGACAAAGTTGTAGGCGTAATAGATTTGCGTCACCATATAAACCATCCTATTCTTGGAACATGGGGAGGCCATTGCGGGTATTCCGTGCGTCCATCTGAACGAGGCAAAGGTTATGCAAAAGAAATGCTTCGTTTAAATATACAAAATGCAAAATCAATGGAAATAAAAAGACTTCTTATCACTTGCAATGTTAAGAATGAGGCCAGTAAAAAGGTAATACTTGCCAATGGTGGAACTTTTGAGAAAACCATAGATGTTGATGGCAGCATTATAGAAAGATACTGGATTATAGTTTAAGAAACAGCCAAATTTGCGTTTACGTTAGTGGTAATTGTAATTTAGTACAATGTCCTTGTTCTAACAACTAACTACTAAAAAGCGGAGCAGAGAATGGAAACTTCCCTGCTCCGCTTCTGTTTTTATACGGCAAAGGCTTATGCCCTGATCTCTTCCTTTCCTCCCATATACATTCTGAGAGGCTCCGGGATCCGAATGCTTCCATCGGCCTGAAGGTTGTTTTCCAGGAAAGCGATGAGCATACGGGGCGGGGCAACCACAGTGTTATTCAGGGTATGAGCAAAATAATTGCCCTCTTTCCCCTTAATGCGAATTCCCAGCCGCCTGGCCTGGGCGTCTCCCAGGTTGGAGCAGCTGCCTACCTCAAAATACTTCTTCTGGCGGGGAGACCAGGCCTCCACATCCACACTTTTTACCTTGAGATCCGCAAGATCTCCGGAGCAGCATTCCAGCGTACGCACCGGAATATCCAGAGAGCGGAACAGCTCCACCGTATAGCTCCACATCTTATGATACCAGTCCATGCTGTCTTCAGGCTCACAGACCACGATCATTTCCTGCTTTTCAAACTGGTGAATTCGGTACACGCCACGTTCCTCAATGCCGTGGGCGCCCACCTCCTTACGGAAGCAGGGAGAATAGCTGGTCATGGTGCGGGGTAAAGTCTCCGGCTCCAAAATCGTTCCCATGAATTTGCCGATCATGCTGTGCTCGCTGGTGCCGATAAGGTAGAGATCTTCTCCCTCGATCTTATACATCATATTTTCCATTTCCGCAAAGCTCATCACACCGGTGACCACATCGCTGCGGATCATGAAGGGCGGCACGCAATAGGTAAAGCCCTTATCGATCATAAAATCTCTGGCGTAAGACAAAATGGCGGAATGCAGCCGGGCAATATCTCCCATGAGATAGTAGAAGCCGTTGCCGCTGGTGCGCCGGGCGCTGTCCAGATCGATGCCGTTTACGCTTTCCATGATGTCCGTATGATAAGGAACTTCATACTCCGGCACTTTGGGCTCGCCGAAACGCTCCAGCTCTACATTTTCGCTGTCGTCCCGGCCGATGGGTACAGAATCGTCAATGAGATTGGGGATCACCAGCATGCGCTTGCGGATCTCCTCTGTCATTTCCCCTTCCTTCTGCTCCATGGCGGCAAGCTCGTCGGCGATCTCCGCCACCTTGCGCTTGGTTTCCTCCGCCTCGTCCTTTTTGCCTTCCTTCATCAGCTTTCCGAT
>CAMVYG010000045.1 GCA_947171615.1 uncultured Clostridia bacterium | reverse complement strand
CGACGCCTACGTTAAGAACGCTCGTTCCAACAAATTGATCTCCGCGCTGCTCTTTACCCCGCTTACTCTGCTTTTGGCGCTGTTTTTCGCCTCCGTTCTCAATCAGGTGGTTTTTGGGCGCAAGTTTTTCCGGGTTTGCTTTTTCCTGCCCTATATCTCCTCTATGGTTTCCGTGGCGGTAATCTGGAAGCTGATCTTCAGCCCCAGTGGTCCCTTATCCTCCATGCTGATGAATCTGGGAGTTGCGGAACCGCCTAAGTGGCTGATGTCCTCAGACTGGGCGCTGTACGCGCTGATCGTCATCGCCGTCTGGAAAAATTTCGGCTATTATATGCTGATCCTTCTGGCGGGAATGCAGACGATCCCCAGCTACCTCTATGAAGCGGCGGAGATTGACGGAGCCTCCGCTTTCCAGCGATTTCGGAAGATCACCCTCCCTCTGCTCTCCCCCACGATCTTTCTCTGCATCGTGATGCTTTTGATCAACTCCTTCCAGGTGTTTGACCTGGTTAATGTTCTTACCAGAGGCGGGCCGGGATATGCCACCCAGGTGCTGGTATACCGAATCTATACAGAAGCCTTTACCTACTCTCACATGGGCTACGCCTGCGCCATTTCCTATTTCCTGTTCCTGATCGTCCTGATCATTACCGTGATTCAGTTTATTGGGCAGAAATACTGGGTGCATTATGAATAGCACAAAGACTTTATACGAGGAGGGAAGAGTATGACAAAAAGCATACGCGTCTTAAAGCGTGTCCCTTTTTATCTATTGCTGCTGGTTTTGGTATTGGTCACGGTGTTCCCCTTTCTCTGGATGATCTCTGCCTCTCTGAAATATGATGCTCAGGTTTTCACAAATCCCATCCAGTGGATTCCAGACCCCTTCAATTGGGGAAATTACAGCAAGGTCTGGCAGGAGGTTCCGTTTCTGACCTATTACAAAAACACGGCCATTGTCGCGGTTTGCGGCACGGCGCTCCAGGTGTTCTGCTGCTCTTTGGCAGCTTACGCCTTTGCGAAGCTTCGCTTTTTGGGGAAAAATCTTTTGTTTCTGGCGTTTCTTGCCACCACTATGATCCCCTGGCATTCCATCATGCTGCCCCAGTATATTCTGCTGGGCCAGCTGGGCATGACCAATAAGCTGAGCACCCTGATCCTGATGCAGGGCTTCAGCGCTTTCGGGGTATTTTTGATGCGTCAGTTTTTTATGGGGCTTCCCAACGAGCTTCGGGAGGCCGGAAAAATTGACGGAGCCGGAGAATTTCGGATTTTTTTGCAGATCATACTGCCTCAGGCCACGCCGGGGCTGGCAGCCCTGACTATCTTTACCTTTATCGGCCAGTGGAATGATTACATCGCCCCGCTGATCTATTTGAACGATCCGGAAAAGTATACCCTGCAGCTGGGGCTGGGCATGTTTTCCGGGCAGTACACCATGCAGTACGCGCTTACCATGGCCGGTACCGTGTGCGCTATGGTTCCCATTTTTATTGTTTATCTGGTCTTTGAAAAACAGATCACCCAGGGAATTGCCTTTACAGGCATGAAGGGATAAATTTTGAGAAAGGACATCTTAACCATGAAAAAAGGAGTACAGCTTTTTACTGTTCGGGACTATCTGAACTCTCCTGAAGAGGTCTATTCCTCTTTAAAGCGCATTAAGGAAATGGGGTATAACGCCGCACAGGTCTTCCCCATTCCCTCTGTTTCCGAACAGGAAATGCAGGCTATGCTGGATGAGCTTGATCTTACGGGCTGCTCTGCTAACGCTGAGTTAGCAGAACTTATCGCAGATCCCGCCGCAGTTAAGCGTGCTGTGGAATCCGCCAGACTTCAGCGGGTAAACGCCATCGCCATTGGTACTCTCCCGAAGGAATGGCGGGAATCGGCAGACGGCTACCATCGTTTTGCCCAGCAGATAAACCTGGTTTCCAGGCAGCTGCAAAGCGAAGGTCTTCATCTGCTGTACCACCCCCATGCTCTGGAATTCTTCTCTCTGGGACAGGGGAAAACCGGCATGGATATTCTAACGGAGGAAACGGATCCCAAAGGGCTTTACTATGCCCTGGATACACACTGGCTTACCGCCGCGGGCGTTACCGTAACCGATTGGCTCCGGCGTGTTCAGGGCCGCATGGATATCGTACACTTTAAGGATTACGCCATTGTCGGCGGCGCAGAGCGGATAGAGGACGTGCACAAACGGTTTGCAGAGGTTGGCGAGGGAAATTTAAACTGGCCTCCCATCATCTCGGTATGCAGGGAGATCGGCGTGGAGTTTGTCATTGTGGAGCAGGACGTCTGCCCCGGCGATCCTTTTGATAGCCTTGCAGTCAGCAGCAGAAATTTGACAAAGCTGGGAATTTAGGATCTGCACTCAAACCAATTTTACAGGAGATTTTGCAATATGGCATTCAGAAGAGTAAAAGCTGCTTTGATCGGCAGCGGCATGATCAGCTATAAATACTTAAATACGATCACCAAAAAGTTTCATGTGCTGGAAATGGTAGGCTGCTCTGATTTGATCCCGGAACGCTCCGCTCTTCGGGCAGAGCAATTCGGCATTCGGCAAATGACCAACGAAGAGATCTGGAACGACCCTTCCATTGAAATCGTTTTGAACACTACATATCCCCTCTCCCACTACGAGGTGACAAAACGCTCCCTGGAGGCGGGCAAGCATGTATTGACGGAAAAAATGGTAGCTGTAGATTTAGAGGAAGGAAAAGAGCTGGTAGAGCTGGCTCGCTCGAAAGGTCTCTTTTTCATTTCTGCTCCGGACACCTTTTTAGGCGGCGGCTGGCAGACTGCCCGCCACCTGATTGATTCCGGCGTAATCGGAGACCCTGTAGCCGTGCATGCGGCCTGTATTCGCTCCTATCAGGATTACAGCGAAGAGGAAGCGCTGTATAAAGCCTTTACCATGAGCAGAGGCGGTGGAATTCCTTTTGATATGGGGGGCTATTATCTCCACAATATGGTCAATCTATTGGGGCCTCTCAGTCGGGTAACCGGATTCATGCAGACCCGCAGGCCCCAACGTCCCTATGCAAACCCGCGCCACCCCAAATACGGGCAGCAGTTCACCGTGGATTCACCTAACACCGTAACGGCGGCATTGGAATTTTCCAATGGAGTGCTTGGATCACTTATTATGAGCAGTGAAGGCGCCCTGGACGCGGCTCCCGGAGAGGAAACCATTCCCACCAACCCTCATATTGAGATTCACGGAACTCAGGGGACCTTGATCCTCTTTGACCCCAATTTGTTCAGCGGCGATATTTATCTTCTGCGAAACACCACAGACGGCCCGGTAAAAATGCCGATCCTTTATCCCTTTAACGATGAGTGCCGGGGCTTGGGGGCGGCGGATCTTGCCTATGCTATTTTAAACGGCCGCAAGCCCCGGGCCGACGCCTCTCTGGGGTATCACGCCTTTGAAGCGATCCACGGAATCTGGAAAAGCAGTGAAAGCGGAAAGACCCACGTGATGGAATCCGACTGCCAGCGACCGGAGCCTCTGCCGCTAAAGGCCTTGGCAGGCACAGCTTATGAAGCGATTCTGGATCAATAAGCCTTTCCGCTTTCCAGTATCATTCATCCGGAAACCGGCTGTTGTTCTTGTCTCCTTCTGAGAAAAATGACAGTCCTTTTCTCAGTTCGCCCGACTAAAAGAGAACAGCATACTGTTCCTGTAGATTCAAAGGAGTTCCACTGATAAACAGGTCGGAGAAGCAATCGCTTCTCCGGCCTGTTTATCATATGATCCCGCCTGTTTTCCAGCAGCCGCCCTTTGAGGAATAACAGCTTCCTATTCCTTCAGCGCCGCCACGATCTCGTCGGTTTTCATGCTGCGGGAGCCCTTGACCAGCACCGCGTCTCCCGGCTGAAGAGCTTCCTTCAAAAAGGCCGCCGCCTCCTGATTGGTGGCAAACCAGTGTGCCCCCGGGCCATACCCGGCGGCGATCTCTTTGGAAAGGGGGCCGATGGCCGCCAAAAACTCCACACCCTTTTCCCGGGCGTATTTCCCCACTGAAAAATGGCCTTCCCGGGCAAAATCCCCCAGTTCCAGCATATCCGCCAGCACAGCCGCCTTTTTCCCGGTATTTTTCCGGGAAGCCAGCACATCCAGAGCGCTTCGCATGGAATCAGGACTGGCGTTGTAGCTGTCGTCAATGATGGTAAGTCCCTTCACTTCTTCGATCTGCTGGCGCATAGCGGGAGCTTTATAGGCCCCAATCGCCCGCGCAGCATCCTCAGCCGGAACCTTCAGGTACCGGGCCACTGCCATAGCGGCCAGGGCGTTTCGCACATTATGCTGCCCGGCGGCGGGAACAAACAGCTCCTGCCGCTCTCCCCCCGGGCCTTCACAGGTAAAAAAGGTTCCCTTATCCGCTTCCCGCAGAGAAGAAGCCCGCCAATCACACTGAGCGCTAAGGCCAAAGGTTACTACTTTGTACTTAGCCGTCTGCTTCAGGGAAGGCAAAAGGTCATCGTCTCCATTTACAAAGAGCGCGCCGTCCTCCGGCAGATGATCGGCGATCCGCGCTTTTTCCGCCAGAATGTTTTCCCGGCTCTTCATATATTCGATGTGGGAAACGCCGATATTCGTCATCACGGCGCAGGTGGGCTTTACCACAGCGGAGATTCGGGCCATTTCCCCGGGCATGCTTACCCCCATTTCCACCACGGCGGCGGTATGCTCCTTCCGCAGCCCGCAGACCGTAACAGGAACGCCTACCTGACTGTTTTGGTTTCCGGCAGTTTTATGAACATTGTATTTTGCCGTAAGGGCCTGAGCCACCATTTCTTTGGCAGTGGTTTTTCCCACGCTGCCGGTGATCCCCACTACAGGAATGGCAAACTGGCTTCTATACCAGGCCCCCACTTTTTGCAGAGCCTCCCGGCAGTTATCCACCAATACCAGCGGACCGTTGCCGGACACGGCTTCTTCCTCTGTAAAGGATGCGGCCGCTCCGTTTTCAAAGGCCATGCCGATAAAGTTATGCCCGTCTGTCCTCTCTCCGCGAATAGGAACAAACATCACACCGGCCTTCATCTCTCTGCTATCCGTGGAAAAAGCAGTGACTATGGTGTTTTCATCTCCGCAAAGGAGTTTCCCTTCTGCGGCCCTTACAATTTCAGAAAGCTTACTACGCATAAATCTCCTCTCCTGATAACGCGAATGCCCGGCAGGCTATCGCCGCTCTGCACGGCCCTTATTTCCTGCTTTCCAGCAGCTCACGGATCACCACACGTTCATCGAAGGGATATTTCTTTCCTTCGATCTCCTGGTAATCTTCATGGCCCTTGCCTGCCAAAACAACGATATCCCCGTCTTCTGCGTTTTCCAGGCACCAGCGGATGGCTTCCCGGCGATCCGGTATTTCAAGATATTTCCCCTCTGTCTTTTTCATGCCCTCCTTGATATCCTCAATGATATCAAGCACATTTTCAAAGCGGGAATTATCCGCGGTGAGAATGGAAAGATCGGCAAGCCGCCCACTGACCTCTCCCATTTCATAGCGGCGCACCTTGGGGCGGTTCCCCCCTGCGCCGAACATGCAGATCAACCGGTGAGGCTGATATTCCCGCAGGGTGGTGAGAATATTTTCCATACCCACTCCATTGTGGGCGTAATCCAGCAGCAGGGTATAATTCCCCGGCACCGGAACAGGTTCCACCCGGCCCTTCACCTTGACGGTCAGAAGCCCCTGCTTCATGGCTTCCCCGGAGATCCCCAGCACCTTGCAGCAGCCAATGGCAGCCAGTGCGTTATAGGCGTTGAATTTTCCCGGAATTCCAACCTCGGCGGTAAAATTCACAGCGCCGGATACCTCGAAGGCGATCCCCAGCAAACCGGGACGGTTCAAATGACGGCAATCCCCTCCCCGCAGCCAGGCGCCTTCCGAAAAGCCAAAGGTTTTCACCTCACAGGTATGGCCCTGCAAAATTCCTTCCAGGCTGGGATCGTCCTGATTAACGACCCCGGTTTTGCACATGGAAAACAGCAACGCCTTGCTTTCCAGATATTCCTGCATATTCTTATGCTCCACGCCGCCAATGTGATCTTCGGAAAAATTGGTAAACACCCCCACGGCAAAGGGGAAACCGTAAACCCGCTTTTCCTTCAGGCCGATGGAGGACGCCTCCATCACGCAGTATTCACAGCCCTCGTCCGCCATCTGGCGCAGATATTTCTGCACCTCATAGCTTGCGGGGGTGGTATTGTCCGTTTTTATAAGCTTTTCCCCAAAGGCCACGCCAATGGTGCCGATGATCCCGGTTTTATGCCCGGCAGCCTCCAAAATGGAACGCACCATATAGGCGGTGGTGGTTTTCCCCTTGGTTCCGGTGATGCCGATCACCTTGATCTCACGCTCTGCGGGATTTCCGAAAAAGGCGGCGCTCACAAGCGCAAGAGCCGCTTTGGTATCCGATACCTGTATTACCTGGGCGCCGGAAGACTCTACCGGCTCCTCCGCGAGGATCACGGCAGCCCCGGCAGCTCCGGCCTGAGAAGCATATTTATGTCCGTCGGAGGAAGCCCCCCGCAGACACACAAACATGCAGTCCGGCCCGGCTTTTCTGGAATCATAGACCACGTCCGTTACTTCCACATCCCGAAAGCCCGCCTCCACATGCAAAGGGGCCAAAAGCTCTGATAACAGCATACTCCGCCTTCCTTTCCTCTGGTTCATTCGAACGATTTCATCATACGCTTTTCACAGAAAAAAGTCAACAAAACGGGCCTTCGCGCCCGGCTCTGCTTTTTCTATGTAGTATAGATATGATGCAGAACAAAATTCAAAACCGCAAATTCAAATACCGGCAGCCGACCCTTTCGATTCCTGGTCGCAGAGCAGGCGGTATAAAGTGGGTTCTACATGGAATTCCTCCATGGCCCTCTTTACCTCCGCCAACGCCTTTTGCCGGATCTTTTCCGGTAATTCCGGAGTCTTTACCGCCCGAATCAGAATATTTTTCGGCGTGTGGGCCAGATCCACAAATTCCAGCAGCTGAGTGCGGTATCCCGCATATTCCAGCAGATTTCCGCGGATCGCGTCTGTCAGCAGGGCGGAAAAGCGCTCTCCTACAATACCATACCGGGTCAAAAGAGACAGCTTATCCGTATGTATCTGGCTGTTGAGCTCATGCTGGCAGCAGGGAACGGAAAAGATCATTTTGCTGCCCCAGGCCACCGCATTGTACAAGGCATAATCCGTTGCCGTGTCGCAGGCATGGAGGGTGATGACCATATCTACCGAAAAGGGACACTGAAAACCGCCGATATCTCCTACTTGAAAGCTAAGGCCTTCATATCCGTATTTCTCCGCCGCCCGGTTGCAGGCCTTGATTACATCCGCTTTCAGATCCAGACCGATCATATTGACCGAAATTCTTTTGACCCGGGTGAGATAATAATACACGATAAAAGTGAGGTAAGATTTTCCGCAGCCGAAATCAATAATATTCAAGTGGTTAAGATCCTGCTTCTTTACAGCGTCGTCTATGATCTCCAAAAACCGGTTGATCTGCTTATACTTATCGTACATGGGCTTTAGAACCTTTCCCTCTTTGGAAAAGATCCCCATGTCTACCAAAGGCTCTATGACCTGTCCCTCCGGCAGCAGATAGTTTTTCTTTCGGTTGTGAGAGGCAGATGCTTCTGCCGCAGGCCCACTGCTTTTTCGACGGGTGTAAAGCACTTTTCCTTTTCGGGTGATCCGCACCGCCATCTCATATTCCCTGTCCCAGGCATTCATCTGCCGGAAGGAAGCTTCCAGGGCTTTCAAACAAAACCCTTCCAATTCCTGTGCCGAAATATTTTTATGAAAGACCTGTTTTTCCGTATAGCTTGCCGCCTGATAGCCGCCCTCTATAGTTCGGATCACTACCCGCTGATAGGGAACTTCAGCATGAGCCGGAACACTCAGCACAAGCTTTACAGGCTCTGCCGCCGCAATCTTTCGTATATATTCCTGTAAGGTATCCATTTCTTATCTGTTCCTTTCCTAGAGCCAATAGACCGCAGAGAGCAAATACAGAGCCACCCAGTAGAGCGCCATTATTGGCTTTTGCAGCCGTTCTCCCAGGCGGGAGAACTCCGATTTCGCCACCATCATGTCAGAAACAAAGAAGCACAACATTCCTGCGGAGAAGAAAAGCAGTTCCGGCTTTTTCCAAATCAATGGCAGCGGCAAAGCCAGCGCCAGAGAAGCGGACAATATGCCGACATACAGGCAGCAGAACACCGCCTGCACTCCCATTTTGGGAAGCTCCCGGCGAAACAGCACCAAAGCCGCCAGCATGGCAAGGATCCAAATCGGCAGGCTCCAGCTTTTACTTAGCGGGAAGTCCCCCAGCGCTTCCACGATCCAGCACACATGAGCAATGCCGAACAGCAGCATACCGGCAAGGAAATGGATCTCCAAAAGAGCATCTGCCGCCATGCACAGCACAAAGAACCAGAAAACAGGGTAGCGGAAGGGGTTCGCCCCCAAAGAGCAAAAGGCAAGGCCGGCGGAGCCTACCGCCAGAAAGGTGCCGGCGCATTTGGCAATGAGGCTTTCGCGCATCATCTTATGCCGCCGCAAAATAAAATACAGGGCGAAAAAGGCACACCAAAGAGGCAGGGCAACACAGGAATACAGTCCCAGATTCATGATAAACTCCTCCCAGTCTTTTGAAATGCAAATTTTATGTAAACCAGATTTTCTTTCAAATACAGCCGGCCTGCAACTTCAGCTCAGCCCTGCTCCAAAGCGATAACGCCCGTCCGTGCCACTTCCTTTACGCCGAAGGGACGCACCAGGTCAAAGAGCGTGTCGCATTTTTCCGGGTCTCCTGCAAATTTCAAGGTCACAGAGCTTTTGCTGACGCTTGCCACCTCGGCCTTCATCAATGCGGCAATTTGATTGATCTCCCCGAAATTCTGGGTATCGCAGCCGATCTTCACCAGCATCAATTCCGCCTGGACCGCATCGGTTCCCAGAGAACGCACCTTGATAACAGGAATGATCTTATTGAGCTGCTTTTCCACCTGCTCCAGAATATAGTCGTCTCCCTGACCCGTAATGGTCATGCGGGAAACGCCGGGGTTCTCCGTGGCTCCCACCGCCAGGCTGTCGATATTATAGCCCCGCCGGGAGAACAGGGACACCACCTTGGAAAGCACGCCGGGCTGGTTTTCCACCAATACGGAAAGCGTGTATTTCATGAATTGTAACCACAGCTTTTGCGGGCAGAGATCGTCCGCAAAGCCTATCCTTTCTTTGGGAATTTGTGAAACTGCCGACCGGCTTCTCAAACGCTGGGCGTTTCCGGGTCTACCCGGCAGACCAACACATAGGGCGTGGGGCTTGCCAGCATTTCCCGGGCCAGCTCCTCTGCCTGGGCGTTGTTTTCCGCCAGAGCCGCCGGAATACCGTAAGCCCTGCACAGCGCCACAAAATCAGGGTTCCCGTCCATGTGGGTGGCAATATGCCGCCCGCCGTGCCGAATATTCTGGTATTCCCGCACCATGCCGAGCCTCCGGTTGTCCATCACAATAATTTTCAGCTGCGCATGGCAGGCGCATACTGCCGCAAGCTCATTGAAGCTCATTTGAAAAGCGCCGTCTCCACAGACCGCCACCACCTGCCGCCGGGGCTTTGCCAGCTTTGCCCCCAGAGCGGCGGGAAGGGCGTACCCCATGGTTCCCAGGCCTCCGCTGGTAAGAAACCGGCCTGACCGCTGGGTAAAATTGATAGCCGCCCAAATCTGGCACTGGCCGGGATCGGCGGCCAAGATCGCGTCCTCGTCCATCAAACGGGAAAGAGTGCGCAGGAAAGAGCGGGGCTCTACCGCATCCTCCCGATCCTCCCCCCGGGGAACAAACTGGTTTTTATATTCCAACACCTGCCGCCGCCATTCCTGAAAGCCGCCCGGCTTTACCTGCTCCGTCAGAGCTGTCAGTACCTGCCGGATATCGCCTACTATGGGAATATCCACCCGCATATTTTTTCCGATCTCCGCCGGATCCACATCGATGTGAATGATCTTCGCCTGCTCGGCAATCTGGTTGGGCAGAGCAATGGCTCTGTCCCCTACCCGCGCGCCGCAAAGAAGGATCAGATCCGCCTCACCGATGGCGCGGTTGGCATAGCTTCGGCCAAATTTCCCGATCATGCCTAAATAGACCGGCTCCTCCTGCTCCGGAAGCAAATTCCAGCTGCTTTTGGCATTGGACATAGCCCCCAGTCCCATCATGGTGGAAACTACCGGAATTCCGGTTTTTCCCGCAAAAGCGTTCATTTCTTCCCGGGCTCCGGCCAGCACTACGCCGCCCCCACAGCAGATCACCGGGCGTTCTGCTTCCTCAATGGCCTTTGCCGCCCGTTTGATCTGCATGGGATGGCCGGATAAATTGGGCTTATACCCGATGATATCCGCCTTTTCAGGATACTGGAACCGGGGGATCAGCTGTTCCTGCACATCCTGGGGAACGTCGATCAGCACCGGGCCGGGGCGCCCGGTGGACGCAATGTGAAAAGCCTCCCGGAACACTCTGGGCAGCTCCCCGGCAGAGGTCACAAGATAGCTGTGCTTTGTGAAAGACTCGCAGGCGCCCGTGATATCCGCTTCCTGAAACACATCCCGCCCCAGCTGTTCCAGATTCACCTGGCCGGTGATAGCGATCACGGGAACGGAATCCATAAACGCGGTGGCAATGCCTGTGATCAGGTTGGTTGCGCCGGGGCCGGAGGTGGCAATGCACACGCCAGGCCTGCCGGAAACCCTGGCATAGCCGGAAGCCATGTGGACTGCGTTCTGCTCGGAACGCACCAGCACATGGCGAATAGAAGAGCTGTATAAGGCGTCATAAAAAGGGCAGATCGCCGCGCCGGGATAGCCGAAGGCGATTTCCACCCCTTCCGCTTCCAGGCACTTTACCATGATCTCCGCTCCGTTTATCAAAGGAACCCCCTCCGTCCTGTTTCCAATGTATTGCCCTGTTCCTCCGCCGTCATAATAGTAAAGCGGTTTTGGAAATAGGAATTCGTCACTTCACACTTTACTGTAAAGCCGCAGCGCTCATAGACTTTAATTGCCCGTTTGTTAAAGCAGGCAACGGAAAGCCGGAACCGCCGGGCGGAAAACATCTGTCCGCCGAATTCCATTCCCCGCCGTACAAATTTTTCTCCAAGCCCTTTTCCGCAAAGATCAGGGCGCAGCCCCAGACCGAGATCCAGATATCCCTTTTCATAAACGTTGGATTCCACCGTGGGGATCCGCGCGTCCTCGCCAAAGCTGAAATGCCCTATCAGCTCTCCCGCCTCATTCAGACAGGCAAAGGCCTCTCCTTCCGGATAATCTGTTTCCCCGTTTCGATCATAAAAAGAATATTCGCCTTCGTATTTCCAGAAAGCCATTTCTTCAGCGTATGCCGCCGTCATAGGCACAATATGCAGGTACATTACAGCTTCCTCCCCACTGCGGGGCGCTGTGCAATATCGCATTGCGCCGCGGCGTTTAAGTCCATACCGGCAGTATTGCCTGCCAGAAATTCATAATACCCCTGGGAAGCGATCATGGCGGCGTTATCCCCGCACAGGCTCAATTCGGGCATATAAAGCGTTCGCCCTGTTTTTTCCGCCAAAGCAGCCACTTCTCTGCGCAGCAGACGATTGGCGGAAACTCCACCGGCGATCACCAGCTTTTTTGCACCTGTCTCATCGGCAGCCTTTTGGAAATTCTCAGTCAGGCAGTCCACCACTGCCCTGCGGTACGAGGCGCACAGATCGGGAACGCTGATGCTTTCTCCCTTTTGAGAAGCATTGTGCAGCAAATTGATCACTGCCGTTTTCAACCCGGAAAAGCTGAAGTCCAGCGGCGCGCCCTCCACCTTGGGGTGCGGCAGCCGATAGGCTCTTTCGTTTCCCCCTTCCGCGATCTTATCCAGCTCCACGCCGCCGGGATAGGGGATTCCCATAGCCCGGGCGGCCTTATCAAAGGCTTCTCCAGCCGCATCGTCTCTGGTGCGGCCCAGCACCTGAAGCTCCGTATAGCTTTTTACCGAGATAATGTGGGAATGCCCGCCGGACACCACCAGACAGAGGAACGGCGGCTCCAGATCCGGCGAGGTAAGGTAATTTGCCGCAATATGCCCCCGAAGATGGTGCACGGGGATCAAAGGAAGCCCGGTGGAAAGAGACAAGCCCTTGGCAAAATTCACCCCCACCAGCAAGGCCCCAATCAACCCCGGCGCACAGGTAACGGCAATGGCGTCTATTTCCTTCCAGGTTTTTCCGCTTTGCTCCATGGCTTCCCGCACCACGCCCACAATGGCTTCGCTGTGGCGGCGGGAAGCAATTTCCGGCACCACGCCGCCGTAAATGCGGTGCTCCTCTATCTGAGAGGCGATCACAGAGGACAAGATCCGCCTGCCGTCCTCCACCACCGCAGCGGCGGTCTCGTCGCAGGAGCTTTCAATTCCCAATATCAGCATATGTTCATCTCCCATTATATCCTTTTGCTCAGTAAGCCGCTGCGGTACTTCAAATCGATGAAATTCCCGCAGGGAATTTCCTGAAAAGAAAACGGTACGTTTTCTTTTTGCGGTCTTCATCGCAGGAGCTTTCAATTCCCAATATCAGCATAAATTCATCTCCCAATTACTGTCTTTTTCTCAGGTCGCCGCTTCCGGGTCTCCCGGTTTTTCTTCCGAAAAATGCTTCGTAAAGATCAAGCCGTCCTCTTTGGGCACGGTATAAAAGTTTTTCCTGCGCCCTGCTTCCTGAAACCCCATAGCTTCATATAAGGCGATAGCCCCCTGATTGGAGGCGCGCACCTCCAGGGAAAGGAATTCGCCGTTTCGCTCCCTTGCCGCTTTCTCCAACGCCAGCAGCAGCACTTTTGCAACACCCCGTCTCCGATGCTTCGGGAAAACCGCAATATTATCCAAATAGCATTCTCCCCAGGCGCAGTGCATTCCGGCATAGCCTAAAATCTCGTTTTTCTCCATCGCCGTTAGAAAGACAGCAGCGGGATTTTCCAGTTCTTCCTTCAGAGCGCTTTGGCTCCAGGGCCGGGAAAAGCAGAGCTTTTCAAGCTCCGCAAGCTTTTTTGTATGTTCTTCCTCCATAGGAATAATTTTCATACCCGATCCCTACTTTTCAAAAAAGTCAGGTTTCACCCTGCTCCAAAGAAAGAAGCCGCGCCACGCAGTTTTCAAAAAAGCGTTCCAACTCTTCCTTCAACTTGTCCCGGCAGTCCCGATAGGCTTCCAGATCCTGCCCGAAGGGGTCTGCTATGTAGCTGGGAATATAGATTTTTTGCGCGGGCACTCCCGCCTGCTCCAAAATATAGCCGTGGGTCTTGGACATGGTGAAAAACAAATCCCAAATGGGAATTTCTTCCCCGGTAAGCCGCCTGGCTTCATGCCCTTCCAGGGAAACGCCAATCTCCCTGGAAGCTGTTACGGCATTCTCCGCTGCCGGAGTCCCCTCCACCGCGGAAAGCCCCGCGCTTTGGCACAGCACTTTTTCTCCCAGACCCTTTTCCTGCATCATCTGGCGAAAAATCCCCTCCGCCATAGGGCTTCTGCACGTATTGCCGGTGCAAATAA
>CAMVYG010000044.1 GCA_947171615.1 uncultured Clostridia bacterium | reverse complement strand
AACGCCGCCCCTCATCCGGTGACTCCGCCCCATCTCAAAAAGGAAACAGGGGAGATCAAGGAGTCTGAGGTATATAAGGGAGACTTCCCCCTGATGACCCAGAGCGGCACCTTTGTGATAAACGGTGCGGAGCGCGTGATCGTTTCCCAGTTGGTGCGTTCCCCCGGCGTGTACTATAAAATGGATTACGACCGCTCCGGCAAGGAGTTGTTCAGCTCTACCATTATCCCCAACCGGGGTGCGTGGCTGGAATACGAGAACGATGTAAACGATGTGTTCTATGTGCGCATCGATAAGAACAGAAAAATGCCGATCACTGTGTTCCTGCGCTGCCTGGGGCTCGGTACGGATCAGGAGCTGCTGGACTTTTTTGGTGATGACGACAGAATGCGCGCCACCATTGAAAAGGATACCTGCAAGTCTGTGGAAGAAGCGCTGTTTGAGATCTACCGCAAGCTGCGCCCCAGTGAGCCTCCCACTATTGAGAGTGCGCAGGCACATATCAACGGTCTGTTTTTTGATCCCCGCCGGTACGATTTGTCCCGGGTAGGGCGTTATAAATATAATAAGAAGCTGAATCTGGAGGGCCGTCTGGTGGGACAGACCCTTTCTCAGCCTGTGGTAAGCCCCGCCACTGGGGAGATGCTGGCAGAGGCTGGCACCACGGTAAGCCGGGAGCTTGCCCTTCAGATGGATGACGCGGGCGTTACCATGGTCACGGTAGAGCTTGACGGCAAAGAGGTCAAGATCATTTCCAACGGCATGGTGGATATCGCCAAATATGTGAATTTTGACGCCAAGGCAGAGTGCGAGATCAACGAGCGTGTCTGCTTTAAGGTGTTGCAGGAAATTCTTGAGGCTGCCGGAGACGACGAAGCCGCGCTGAAGGCTGCCGTTAAAGCCCGCCGCAAGGATCTGATCCCCAACCATATCACCGTAGAGGATATTTTTGCTTCCGTCAACTATATGAACTGCCTGGCGGTAGGCCTGGGCGTTACCGATGATATCGATCACCTGGGCAATCGGCGTATTCGCTCAGTAGGCGAACTGCTGCAAAACCAGTTCCGTATCGGTTTTTCCCGGCTGGAAAGAGTGATTCGGGAGCGCATGACTTTGCAGGCGCAGGATCTGGAAAGCCTGACCCCCCATTCTCTCATCAATATCCGCCCGGTAGTGGCGGCCATCAAGGAGTTTTTCGGTTCCTCTCCGCTGTCTCAGTTTATGGATCAGACCAACCCCCTGTCTGAGCTGACCCATAAGCGGCGCTTGTCCGCTCTGGGCCCCGGCGGCCTGTCCCGTGACAGGGCCAGCTTTGAGGTGCGTGACGTACATTATACGCATTATGGGCGCATGTGCCCTGTTGAGACCCCGGAAGGCCCCAACATCGGCCTGATCTCCTATCTTGCTACCTTTGCCCGAATCAACGAGTACGGCTTTATTGAGGCTCCCTTCCGCAGGGTGGATAAAAAGACCGGTATCGTCACCGATGAGGTGACCTATATGACGGCGGACATGGAAGACGATTTCATTGTGGCCCAGGCTAATGAGCCCTTGGATGAGGAAGGCCGCTTTACCCGCGCCAAGGTGGTTGGCCGTTACCGGGACGAGTTTGTGGAAGTGGAAGCTTCCAAAGCGGATTATATGGATATTACCCCCCGCATGGTGGTTTCTGTTGCCACGGCAATGATCCCCTTCCTGGAGCACGACGATACCAACCGTGCTCTGATGGGCTCCAACCAGCAGCGTCAGGCTGTACCTCTGCTGAAGACGGAAAGCCCCATTGTGGGAACCGGTATGGAATATAAGGCCGGCGTGGATTCCGGCGTGTGCGTTCTGGCAAAGCGGGGCGGCGTTGTGAAATCCGTCAGCGCCAATCTGGTTCGCGTCACTGCGGATAACGGCGATATCGACGATTACGAGATCATTAAGTTCATGCGCTCCAACCAGAGCACCTGTATCAACCAGGTGCCGGTGGTTTCTGTTGGCGAGCGGGTGGAGGAAGGCGAAGTGATCGCCGACGGCCCCGGCATTAAAAACGGCGAGATCGCTCTGGGCCGCAACGCCCTGATCGGTTTTATGACATGGGAAGGCTACAACTACGAGGACGCCGTGCTGCTCAATGAAAAAATGGTGCGGGACGATGTGTATACCTCGATCCATATTGAGGAATATGAGATGGAATCCCGGGATACCAAGCTGGGCCCGGAGGAGATCACCAGAGATATTCCCAACGTGAACGAAGAGCTTTTGAAGGATCTGGACGACAGAGGTATTATCCGGGTAGGCGCCGATGTTCGTGCCGGCGATATCCTGGTGGGTAAGGTCACGCCCAAGGGCGAAACAGAGCTGACCGCTGAAGAACGGCTGCTCCGCGCCATCTTCGGCGAAAAGGCCAGAGAGGTGAGAGATACCTCTCTCCGCGTGCCTCACGGCGAATACGGCGTGGTGGTAGATGTGGACGTGTTTACCCGGGAAAACAGCCATGACGAGCTTTCTCCCGGTGTCAATAAAGTAGTGCGCTGCTATATCGCCCAGAAGAGAAAGATCTCCGTGGGCGATAAGATGGCAGGCCGTCACGGAAACAAGGGCGTTGTGTGCCGCATTATGCCGGAGGAGGAAATGCCCTTCCTGCCGGATGGTACCCCGCTGGATATTGTATTAAACCCCCTGGGTGTACCTTCCCGTATGAATATCGGTCAGGTGCTGGAAGTCCATCTGGGTATGGCCGCCAAATCCCTGGGCTGGAAGATCATGACTCCTGTATTTGACGGCGCCCAGGAATCGGATATCCGGGAATGCCTGAAGATGGTAGATATGAGCGAGGACGGCAAGTTCTGGCTCAGAGACGGCAGAACCGGCGAGTACTTTGACAATCCCATCACTGTGGGCTATATGTATTATTTGAAGCTCCACCATCTGGTGGACGATAAGATCCACGCCAGAAGCACCGGCCCCTATTCGCTGGTAACGCAGCAGCCCCTGGGCGGTAAAGCTCAGTTTGGCGGACAGCGTTTCGGCGAAATGGAAGTGTGGGCGCTGGAGGCTTACGGCGCTGCCTACACTCTGCAGGAGATCCTTACCGTGAAGTCTGACGATGTGGTGGGCCGTGTCAAGACCTATGAAGCGATTGTCAAGGGCCAGAATATTCCCACTCCCGGTATTCCGGAATCCTTCAAGGTTCTCATTAAAGAGCTGCAATCCCTTGGTCTGGATGTAAAGGTGTTGGATCAGGACGATCAGGAGATCGATCTGAAGCAGACCTTTGACGATGACGATGATATGGGTCTGGGCCGCGGCACTCCCATGTTTGACGAGGAAAATGTTGCCGATGATCTGGAGGGCTACTCCGTTGAGGACGCTGAAGATCTGCTGCTGGACGGCGTGTTAAGCGATGAAGATGAGGAATTCGACGATGAGGCGGAAGTCGAAGACGATGAATTCCTTATGGACAACGAAGACGACCTGGAATAAAAGGAGGAGACTATTAAGCTATGGAATTTAACACCTTTGAATCGATCAAGATCGGTCTTGCTTCTCCTGAAAAAATACGGGAATGGTCTCACGGCGAGGTAAAAAAGCCGGAAACCATCAATTACCGCACCCTGAAGCCGGAGCGGGACGGTTTGTTCTGCGAACGGATCTTTGGGCCTACTAAGGACTGGGAGTGCCATTGCGGCAAGTATAAGCGCATTCGCTTTAAGGGCAAGGTGTGCGACCGCTGCGGTGTGGAAGTTACAAGAGCCAAGGTCAGAAGAGAGCGGATGGGCCATATTGAGCTGGCGGCCCCTGTTTCTCATATCTGGTACTTTAAGGGCATCCCTTCCCGTATGGGTTTGATTCTGGATCTTTCTCCCCGCATCCTTGAAAAGGTGCTGTATTTTGCGATGTATATCGTCACTGATCCCGGCGATGTGCGGGAGCTTTCCAAAATGCAGACTCTGACCGAAAAGGAATATCGGGATTTAAAGGAAAAGTATGAAGACGATTTCCAGGCGGAAATGGGTGCGGAAGCTATCCAGAAGCTGCTTAGCGAAATCGATGTGGAAAAGGTTGCGCAGGAGCTGAAGGACGAGTTGGAAACAGCCTCCGGCCAGAAGCGTGTGCGCATTTTGAAGCGCCTTGAGGTGGTGGAGGCCTTCCGCCTTTCCGGCAACCGCCCGGAGTGGATGGTCTTAAACGCCGTGCCGGTGATTCCCCCGGATATCCGGCCTATGGTGCAGCTGGACGGCGGCCGCTTTGCCACCAGTGACTTAAACGATCTGTACCGCCGCGTGATCAACCGGAACAACCGCTTAAAGCGTTTGCTGGAGCTGGGTGCACCGGATATCATTGTGCGCAATGAAAAGAGAATGCTTCAGGAGGCCGTGGACGCTTTGATCGATAACGGCCGCCGTGGCAGACCCGTTACCGGCCCCAACAACCGGCCTTTGAAGTCCCTTTCCGATATGCTTAAGGGCAAACAGGGGCGGTTCCGCCAGAACTTGCTGGGCAAGCGCGTGGACTATTCCGGCCGTTCTGTTATCGTGGTGGGGCCGGAGCTGAAAATTTATCAGTGCGGTCTGCCCAAGGAAATGGCGTTGGAGCTGTTTAAGCCTTTTGTCATGAAGCGTTTGGTAGAGACCGGGGCGGTAGGCAACATCAAGGCTGCCAGAAAGTCTGTAGAGCGGGCAAAGCCAGAGGTGTGGGATGCGCTGGAGGTGGTCATTAAGGATCACCCCGTGCTCTTGAACCGCGCGCCTACCTTGCACCGTCTGGGCATTCAGGCCTTTGAGCCCGTGCTGGTAGAGGGCCGCGCCATGAAGCTGCACCCCCTGGTGTGTACCGCTTATAACGCCGACTTTGACGGCGACCAGATGGCCGTGCACGTGCCCCTTTCCGCAGAGGCCCAGGCAGAGGCCAGATTCCTGATGCTCGCTGCCAATAACCTTTTGAAGCCCTCTGACGGCAAACCGGTTACTGTGCCTACTCAGGATATGGTGCTGGGCTCCTATTACCTGACTTTGGAGAAGGATGGCGAACTGGGCGAGGGCAAGGTATTCCGCAATATGGAAGAGGCCCTGATGGCCTATGACGCCAAATATATCAGCTTACAGGCAAAGATCAAGGTGCGCCGCACAGTGGAATTCAACGGCAAGCCTTTGACCGGACTGGTGGAAACCACCATGGGCCGCATGATCTTTAACCGCTCGATCCCTCAGGATCTGGGCTATGTAGACCGCAGCACCCCGGAGGGCGCTTTGCAGTATGAGGTGGGCTTTCTGGTAGGAAAGAATCAGCTGGGGCAGATCATCGAACGCTGTATCAAGTTCCACGGCACCGAGGAAACCGCCGAAGTGCTGGATGCTGTAAAGGCTCAGGGCTATAAGTATTCCACCATCAGCGGCATTACCGTGGCTGTGGCGGACGCTACCACCCCGCCGGAGAAGGCTGAGTTTATCAAGGCCGCCGAGGAAGAAATCGATGAGATCACCGAAGAGTACAACCAGGGCCTGCTGGCGGAATCCGAGCGCTATAATGCCGTTCTGCGTACCTGGGAAAAGTGCACGGATGATGTTACTTCCGCTCTGCAAAGGGGCTTGGACCGCTATAACCCCATTTATATGATGGCAGATTCCGGCGCTCGAGGCAGCATGAGCCAGATCCGTCAGCTTGCCGGTATGCGCGGCCTGATCGCCAACACCTCCGGTAAGACCATCGAGATCCCCATTCGTGCCAACTACCGTGAAGGCCTGAACATTCTGGAATACTTCATTTCCTCCCGCGGCGCACGGAAAGGCTTGACCGATACCGCTCTGCGTACCGCCGACTCCGGTTATCTGACCCGTCGTCTGGTGGACGTTTCCCAGGAAGTCATTATCCGTGAGGAAGACTGCGGCACTACGGAAGGGCTGGAAATCTTCGATATCACCGCCGGGCCGGAGTCTATTGAGCCCTTGAGCGAGCGTCTGGTAGGCCGGTATCTGGTAGAGGATTTCTGTGATAAATCCGGCAAGGTGCTGGTTTCCAAGGATAAGATGATGAACGATGATGATGCCGCTCTGATCGTAGGCCAGGGCGTGGAGCGGATCAAGATCCGTTCTGTGCTGAACTGCCGCGCTAAAAACGGCGTGTGTAAGAAGTGCTATGGCGCATCTCTGGCAAACGGCCAGCCTGTACAGGTGGGTGAAGCCGTGGGTATCATTGCCGCGCAGTCCATTGGCGAGCCGGGCACCCAGCTGACCATGCGTACCTTCCATACCGGCGGCGTTGCCAGTGCGGAGGATATCACCCAGGGTCTTCCCCGTATCGATGAGTTGTTTGAAGGCCGCAGACCCAAGCATGTGGCTATCATTAACGAGATCGACGGCAAGGTGACTTTTGAGGAGATCAAGAAAAACCGCCATGTTGTGGTGACAAATGAGGAAGACGGGGATTCCCGTTCTTACCTGATTCCCTTCGGCTCCCGTATCACCGTAAAGGAAGGGGAATATGTCAAGCGCGGCGCACGGCTGACAGAGGGTTCTGTCAATCCCCACGATGTGCTTGCCATCAGCGGCACGGAAGAGGTACAGAATTATTTGATCCAGGAAGTGCAGCGGGTTTACCGTATGCAGGGCGTGGATATCAACGATAAGCATATTGAGATCATTGTGCGCCAGATGCTTCGCAAGGTGCGTGTGGACGATCCCGGAGATACCGATCTTCTGGTCAGTTCTCTGGCGGATAAGAACGAAGTGCTTTTCGCCAATGAAGAGATCCGCCGCCGGATCCAGGCAGGGGAGACCGATTTGAAGGAAGCTGCCTATACCCCGATCCTGCTGGGTATCACCAAGGCGTCACTGGCTACCGATTCCTTCCTGTCCGCCGCTTCCTTCCAGGAGACTACCCGCGTATTGACCGATGCTGCCATCAAGGGCAAGGTGGATACCTTGCTGGGCTTGAAGGAAAATGTAATTCTCGGCAAGCTGGTGCCTGCCGGTACCGGTATGAAGTGCTACAGCGAGGTGGAGATCGAGCCGGATGGCCCGCTTGCTTCTGAAAATCCCGAAGAGCCTGGCTTTGAAAACGCTTTGCCGGAGATTCAGGCGGAAATGCCCGCGGAGCTTCAGTCCTGAGAAAGCATGAAATTTTACCGCCTGGCGTCAGAAACCCTGTCTTTTGAAAAAGCACAGGAAATGCAGGAAAAAACTTGACAAAGAAGCATGCTCAGAGTATAATTGCTTTCTGAGCGGCTTAGGGAATATTCTGCCTTTTTGCAGGATCTTCCGTTTTGGCTGCGCTTCGGGAAATTCCCGGAGCGCTTTTCCTGTCTCTTTGGGCCGTTTCGTATATTTTGTTGGGACGGCGGGCAGTTTAATTCTGTGCGCCTGAACATAAATCACCGCAGAAAAGATTTCTGCGCACAACTCAGGAAAGGAGGAACACTATGCCTACTTTTAATCAGCTCATTCGCAGTGGACGTTCTGTTGCTGAGAAGAAGAGCAAGTCCCCCGCACTGCTGAAGGGATGGAATTCCAAGAAGCGTTCTGCTATCGATCAGGATTCTCCCCAGAAGCGCGGCGTGTGCACCACTGTAGGTACTAAGACCCCGAAGAAGCCTAACTCTGCTTTGCGTAAATTCGCCAGAGTGCGTCTTTCCAACGGGATCGAGGTAAACGCCTATATTCCCGGCGTAAGCCACAACCTGCAGGAGCACAGCGTGGTAATGATCCGCGGCGGCCGTGTACGCGACCTGCCCGGTGTGCGTTATCACATTATTCGCGGCACGTTGGACGCTCAGGGCGTTGCCAAGCGTATGCAGGCCCGCTCCAAGTACGGCGCAAAGCGGCCCAAGGCCGGCGCTAAGAGCTAAGCTTCTTTTTTGAGAAGCCATTCGTAAAGCTAAAGAAATTCGTATGACTGCCCCGGCTTTTCGGGGAAGGCAGTGTATCGTATAGATTCCTATATGGGATCCCGATAGTTGCCGATTTTGTCAAACGGGAGTTATTTGCTTTCGAGTACCGATGATATCATTTTATGAAGGAGGGAAGAGTATGCCAAGAAGAGGCAATGTGGCAAAGCGCGATGTTTTGCCCGATCCCATGTACAATTCCAAGCTTGTTACCCGTCTGGTAAACAATATCATGCTGGACGGCAAGAAGGGCGTTGCCCAGAAGATCGTGTACGGTGCGTTCGGCATCGTGCAGGAGAAGACGGGAAAAGAGCCCCTGGAAGTGTTCGAGCAGGCTATGGAAAACATTATGCCCAGCCTGGAGTGTAAGTCCCGCCGTGTAGGCGGCTCCACTTATCAGGTACCCATGGAGGTTCGGCCTGAGCGCAGGCAGACCCTGGGTCTGCGCTGGCTCACCGCCTATGCGCGGCTGCGTTCCGAGCGCACCATGCAGGAGCGCCTTGCCGGTGAGATCCTTGACGCTGTAAACAGCGCAGGCGGCGCTGTGAAGAAGCGGGAAGATACCCATAAGATGGCCGAGGCCAACCGTGCCTTCGCCCATTACAGATGGTAAAAGAACAAGCGGCACAAATCAATGTGTGCGCTGAAAGGAGGAAATCACCATTATGGCAAGACAGGTAGCACTGGAACAAACCAGAAATATCGGCATCATGGCTCACATTGACGCCGGTAAGACCACCACTACGGAGCGTATTCTGTTCTATACCGGCGTCAACTATAAGATCGGCGAGACCCATGAAGGCGCTGCCACCATGGACTGGATGGCACAGGAACAGGAGCGCGGCATCACCATTACTTCCGCGGCCACCACCTGCTTCTGGCCGGACCATCAGGGCCGCCAGAACCGTATCAACATCATTGATACTCCCGGTCACGTGGACTTTACTGTGGAAGTGCAGCGTTCTCTGCGCGTGCTGGACGGCTCCGTCACTGTTTTCTGCGCCAAGGGCGGCGTAGAGCCCCAGTCTGAAACGGTATGGCGCCAGGCGGACGAATACAAGGTTCCCCGCATGGCCTATGTCAATAAGATGGATATCATGGGCGCCGATTTTTATCGCGTGGTTCAGATGATGAAGGATCGCCTGAAGTGTAACGCGGTTCCGATCCAGCTTCCCATCGGCAGCGAGGATACCTTCAAGGGCATCGTTGACCTGGTGGAAATGAAGGCCTATGTCTATTATGACGATCTGGGCAAGGATATCCGCTGTGAGGAGATCCCGGAGGATCTGAAGGAAAAGGCAGAGCAGTATCATACCGAAATGATCGAGCATATTGCCGAGCTGGACGATAATCTGATGGACAAGTACCTCTCCGGTGAGGAACTGACCATTGAGGAGATCAAGGACTGCATTCGCAAGTCCACCATCGCCAACCACATGGTGCCCGTGACCTGCGGTACTTCCTATAAGAACAAGGGTGTACAGAAGCTTCTGGACGCTATTGTGGACTATATGCCCTCTCCCGTGGATGTTCCGGCCATTAAGGGCGTGAACCCTGATACCGAGGAGGAAGTAGTTCGTAATTCTTCCGATGAAGAGCCCTTCGCGGCTTTGGCGTTTAAGATCGCCACCGACCCCTTTGTGGGTAAGCTGTGCTTCTTCCGTGTCTATTCCGGCCATGTAGCGGCCGGCTCCACAGTGTACAACTCTGTGAAGGATAACAACGAGCGTCTGGGCCGTATTTTGCAGATGCACGCCAATGACCGGAAGGATATCGACCATGTGTATGCCGGCGACATTGCTGCTGCTGTTGGTCTGAAGAACACCACCACAGGCGATACCCTGTGCGATGAGAAGCATCCGGTTATCCTGGAATCCATGGAATTCCCGGAGCCTGTAATCCGTGTAGCTATCGAGCCCAAGACCAAGGCCGGCCAGGAGAAGATGGGTATTGCTCTGTCCAAGCTGGCAGAAGAAGATCCCACCTTTAAGGCATACACCGATGAGGAAACAGGGCAGACCATTATCGCCGGTATGGGCGAGTTGCATCTGGAGATCATCGTTGACCGTCTGCTCCGTGAGTTTAAGGTAGAAGCCAACGTGGGTAAGCCCCAGGTTGCCTACAAGGAAACCATTCGGAAGCTGGCAGATGTGGATACCAAGTATGCCCGTCAGTCCGGTGGTAAGGGCCAGTACGGTCATGTTAAGATCAAGATCGAGCCCAACCCCGAAAAGGGTTACGAGTTTGTCAACGCCGTGGTAGGCGGTTCCGTTCCGAAGGAATATATTCCCGCGGTCGATCAGGGTGTTCAGGGCGCTATGCTGGCCGGTGTACTGGCCGGATATAACGTTGTGGACGTCAAGGTCACACTGTACGACGGCTCCTATCACGAAGTAGACTCCTCTGAAATGGCGTTTAAGATCGCCGGTTCTATGGCCTTCAAGGAGGCCATGCGCAAGGCCGATCCCGTTTTGATGGAGCCTATCATGAAGGTCACTGTAATTACTCCCGAGGAGTATATGGGTGACGTCATCGGCGACTTGAACTCCCGCCGCGGCATGATCCTGGGCATGGACGCCATTCCCGGCGCCCAGCAGGTAAACGCAGAGGTTCCGCTTTCCGAGATGTTTGGATACGCTACCGATATGCGTTCTAAGACCCAGGGCAGAGGCCAGTATACCATGGAACCCGCCCATTATTCTGAGGTTCCCAAGGCGATTTCGGAGAAAATTATCTCCGAGCGCGGGAAAAAGTCTGAATAAGCTGTAAATATCTCTTGATTTTTCAGTGCTTTGTTGGTAAAATGAAGCATAAGCAGGCTAGACAATTATTTCCTAAAGAGCAGCTCCGTAAAAACGGAAGACTTTCCTGTACGGCGCGCTCAAAAATAAAAGGAGGAAATTTCCAATGGCAAAGGAAAAATTTGAAAGAAGCAAACCGCACGTTAACATTGGTACCATTGGTCACGTTGACCATGGTAAGACCACTCTGACCGCCGCTATCACCAAGGTTCTGGCTATGAAGGGCGACGCTGACTTCATGGACTACGCCAACATCGATAAGGCTCCTGAAGAGCGCGAGCGCGGCATCACCATCAACACTTCCCACGTGGAGTATCAGACCGACGCCCGTCACTATGCTCACGTTGACTGCCCCGGCCACGCTGACTATGTTAAGAACATGATCACCGGCGCTGCGCAGATGGACGGCGGTATTCTGGTAGTTTCCGCTGCTGACGGCCCCATGCCTCAGACCCGTGAGCACATCCTGCTGGCTCGTCAGGTAGGCGTGCCCGCCATCGTAGTATTCATGAACAAGTGCGATCAGGTTGACGATCCCGAGCTCCTGGAGCTGGTTGAGATGGAGATCCGTGACCTGCTGAACGAGTATGAGTTCCCCGGTGACGACACTCCCATTATCAAGGGTTCTGCTCTGCAGGCTCTGGAGTGCGCTTCCACCGATCCCAGCGATGCTGCTTATGCTCCCATTCTGGAGCTCATGAACGCTGTGGATTCCTTCATCCCCACTCCCGAGCGTAAGTCTGACCTGCCCTTCCTGATGCCTGTTGAGGACGTGTTCACCATTACCGGCCGTGGTACTGTTGCTACCGGTCGTGTGGAGCGCGGCGTTCTGAATATGTCTGAGGAAGTTGAGATCGTTGGTCTGGCTGACGAGACCAAGAAGTCCGTTGTTACCGGTATCGAAATGTTCCGTAAGCTTCTGGATTTCGCTGAGGCCGGTGATAACATCGGTGTTCTGCTCCGCGGTATTCAGAGAACCGATATCGAGCGCGGCCAGGTTCTGTGCAAGCCCGGCTCCATCAATCCCCACACCAAGTTCAAGGGCCAGGTTTATGTTCTGACCAAGGATGAAGGCGGCCGTCATACCCCCTTCTTCAACAACTACCGTCCTCAGTTCTTCTTCCGTACCACCGACGTTACCGGTGTGATCTCTCTGCCCGAGGGCACTGAGATGTGCATGCCTGGCGATAACGTGGTTATGGACGTTGAGCTGATCACCCCCATCGCCATCGAGGAAGGCCTCCGTTTCGCTATTCGTGAGGGCGGCCGTACTGTTGGCTCCGGTGTTGTTACCGCCATCAATGGCTAAGTTCTGATTTATTCGCAAAGCACTCAGTGGTTACTGAGTGCTTTGTTTTTTCGTTTGAAACTGTGAGAGGAGAGGTTATGATGGATCTTGAGCGGTTGGATAGTTTGGCAAAACAGTATATGGGGCATAGGAAATCCCATGTGGAGCGAGAGATCGGCCATGTGTATTTTCACGGACAGCGCGTGGCAAAGGGCGTATTGCGCCTTCGTGAAAAGCTCTTTCCGGAAGAGGCCTCTCACGATGATGTTCTTTTCTGTGCCGGACTGTTTCACGATCTCGGAAAGGGGATAGAGCCTCACCCGCATTCCGGCAGTATCCTGGCCCGGGAACTGCTTTGCGGGGAACTGTCTGAAAAGGAATTGGAGGCCGTTTGTGAGCTGATTGAAATTCATGATAAACGGGGGATGGACGAGCTTCCTTCCCCCTGGGCAAAGCTTCTTCAGGATGCGGATCTGCTGGATCATTTTGGGATCCAGGGCGTGTGGCTGAGCTTTACTTATTATGCTTATGTGGGGCAGAAGGGGATGCTGGAGGAGCTTCCCGAATTTTATGAAGCGGAATGGAAGCCAATGGTCGTGAAAAACCGGAAGCTTCTCAATTTTCCGTTTTCCAGGGAGATTTTTGATGAAAAAATAACCTATGAGTGGTCTGTGATCCAACGGCTCCAGGAGGAAGGCAAAGGAAATTACATAGGGCCTGCTGTGCAAAGCCTGTAAAGCAGCTTTTTCAATTTCGACGAGAAAAAGAAGCACTGTATAAGCCGGAAGATGGCTTTTACAGTGCTTCTTTTTGTATACCGAAAAGGGGATTTAACGTACTGGAGCTTAGAGTTTGGATATTAGCTGCCGGAGACAGAGGCAGCGCCACGATAAGGCGTAAGGAGAAACAAATAGTGCGCATACGCCCTCTTTCAGAGGGAGCAACCCCCAGTCACAGTAAAGCCGTAACAGCGGGAGCTGCCCTCCGAATTTCTTCTTTGTAAAAGAAGGGAAGGTATCAATTTCTGATACCTTCCCTTTACCGGTTTATCTCGGGGTTGTCCGTTCTGCCCAGCAGATAGTCTACTGAGCAGCTAAAGTAATCGGCAAGAGTGACTAAGTTTTCAGCAGAGGGCATGCGCTCTCCTTTTTTCCAATAACTGATCATACCTTGTGTAATGCCGGTATCTTTCGAAAGTTTGTATGCAGAAATACCTTTTGATTCTAAAATTTTCACAAATATATTTTTGAACATTTGTGCAATCCTCCGAACTTCCTAAAAAGGAAGCATATCTATTGACTACTTCTTATTTAGGAAGTATAATGTGAGTAAATTGAAAGAAAGTCCAATGACGACACAATAGAAAAACGGCAACCGTTCAAAACCCCAGAGCTTTTGAAACGGTCACTGCCAGAGAGTCCCCGCCGCAAGGCGGGGAGGATTCCTGTACTCATTTTAAGTTTTTTGATCCGGGTTGTCAATGCGGCTTATGGATTATTCGGTATTCTTTCGGCTGGGAAAGCTGGAAAGGAAAATTTTGCTTTGTGTTTTGGGGAGGAGCTTATGAAGAAGGAAGAAACAACATTTCTTTCGGAACCTTGCTGTGGTTCCTGTGCTCATTTTATCCGTCATCATATTCTTGTGCGGAAAACCGGAAAAGCTGCTATATTCCCTGTGACTGCGGGCATTGCCTTCGCCGGAATTTATGGAAAAGCCTGACGCAGTACACTGCTTCCTGTGAGAAATACAAGCCTCAGCTTCAACCTATCCGATTTCATTGGAAGCGGATAGTATCGGAAAGCCGAGAGAGAAGACTATAAGCGAAGAAAGCGGATGGTATTTTTCCGGAGGCTAGTGTGAAAAAGGCTCTTTCACAC
>CAMVYG010000043.1 GCA_947171615.1 uncultured Clostridia bacterium | reverse complement strand
CCCAGGTCATAGAAAACATTCGGAACAATGTTCCAAACGCCAGAGAACCCCTGAACACCCCCAATCTCCGTCTGGTAGTATACATTGCCAAAAAATTTGAAAGCCCGGGGGCAAACGTGGAGGATCTGATCTCCATCGGCACCATCGGGCTTATTAAAGCGGTAAACACCTTTCGGATCGAGCGGAATATCAAGCTCGCCACCTATGCTTCCCGCTGTATCGAAAACGAGATTTTAATGTATCTGCGAAAAAGCTCTCAGCTGCGCAATGAGGTTTTCATCGACGATCCCCTGAACGTGGACTGGGACGGCAACGAGCTGCTGCTTTCCGACCTTCTGGGAAGCGACCCGGATGCGGTAAACCGAAACATCGAGCAGGAAGCGGAGAAAACCATGCTGCTGGAAGCAGTAGACCGCCTTTCCCCCAGAGAGAAAAAGATCATGACCCTCCGCTTCGGCCTGGAGTCCACCAAGGAACACACCCAGAAAGAAGTGGCCGATGAGCTGGGTATTTCTCAGTCCTACATATCCCGGCTGGAAAAACGGATCATTCACCGCCTGAGAAAGGATCTGGAAAAGGCGGGATAATGCCGAGGCAACCGTCACAGCAGGGAAAGCTGAAAATTTTCCCGTTCTTCGGCTGCCAGATTGCGTATTTCCAGTCCCTGCTTTTTCGCGCACCTCACGGTATAAGCAGTGCCCCCTCTGCCGCCTTTCGTCAAATAGCAGAGGCACCGGCTGCTGTGATCTACCAGATAGCGGTTTCTCACAAACATACAGTTTTCCGTGTAGGCGTCACCTGTGTAGATCACCTCGTCGGCCTGCTTCAGCAAGCTGTGGTACAGCTGAACATCCTGCTTGTTCCAGCGGCTTTCCTGCCCCAGGCAGGGCAGCACCAGCACCAGCCGAAGCCCCGGCAGACCTTCCTCCCGGAGAGACAGCACCGCCTGGGCCGCCAGCGTATCAAAGCCCAGAGCACCTCCCGCCAGAAAAGTGGTTATGCCCTGCTCCCAAAGCTGCTCGATCTCCTGCCGAAGGCGGCCCCGCAGCATGGCTCTCTCTTCTTTTGAAAGGAGCCTGTGCCCGGTAAAGCAGCAGCACTCTTCCCGAATCAGCTTCATAGACAACAGCTCCTTTCCAACGACCGATTCTTCCAATCAGCCATTTATGATCGCATCCAAATCCACAAGGATAATGCTGCTGTCTGCCCTTGCGGCAGCTTTTACACGATCTGTAAAACCACTCTTGGAAAACAATAGATACCAGCTGTTTTTTCGCTTCTTACTGAAAATATCCGCTTTCCTGCATAACTCTTCCAGCACAGACAGATCCGTTTTTTCATTTCGCCATTTACATTCACCAAATAAATAGTCTCTGCCGTCCGTGGCGATCATGTCGATCTCAACCTGCCCATGCTCCGGCGGATACGGATTTTGCCCCCACCACCTGCCGATGGCAGTAAACAGGATAGGAAGCTGACCTTTGGAATTTCGGAGCATCATCCAATCGTAGCATATCTTCTCAAACGCTAACCCCATATATGCGTTGTATCCCGGTTCAATGCGTTTTTTCCAAACAGCAGCTGCTGCGCCTGTTTCCACCAGTGTGCGGCTGGTAAACACATAGCGGTACCAGAAACGGAACATAAAATCCGAAATGCCATAAATAGTTTTCCTGGAGGATTCTTTTTCTCCAAATGGCGTTTCTTTATACAGGATCCCCAGCTCACACAGTGTTTTCATATATTTCAGACATTTTGCGGTTTCCTCACCGATTTTGGTGGAAATTTCGTTTGCCTTTGTTGAACCTCCGGCAATCGCTTCTATAATAGCGCTGTAAATTCCGGGTTCCTGCACCTCCTGCCGCAGCAGAAGAAGAGGCTCCTCATAAAGATACGCAGTTGTCCTAAGGTAGCTGCTTTTGATATTTTCTTCAAAAGATTTCCCTCTTTGTATTTGCTCAAGATACAGAGGTGTCCCGCCAAAAGCACCGTACAGCTTTAGTTGATCTTCACAGGAAAAACCAGAGAGAAATTCCAAGCTGGTCTTATAATCGAAAGGCTTCATATGAAGTTGACCGGTACGTCTGCCGAAAAGCGGGCTTTTTGATCCCAGGACTTCCTTCTCCATAAATCCCATATAACTGCCGCACAACACCAAAAACATTCTGCTATTTTGCAGGCGATGGTCGATCAGGTGCTGAAGCTCCGAAAGCAACGCCTTGTTTTTCCTTACAAGATACGGAAATTCATCGATCACAAGCACGACGCGTTTCCCTTTCTGGCGCTCGTCAATATAGGTAAGAGCATTTGTCCAGGACGTAAAGGGCTCGAGAGTTGTTTCACCGTAAAAAGCAAATACCTGAGCCGAGAATTTTTCCAGATTGAGCTTATTATTGCTTTGCTCTGCAGAATAAAAAATAGCATCCTTATCTTTGCAAAATTCGTTTAGTAACGTGGTTTTTCCAACACGTCTGCGCCCATACAAAACAAAAAGATCAAACTTGTCCTGTGCGTACATCTCATTTAAATCATGAAGCTCCCGCTCTCTGCCAATAAATTTCATAAGTCTCCTCCCAAAACTAACTCAAGAGTAATTAACTTTTAAGTAAATTATAGCAGTCGGATTTTTTTATGTCAAGAGAAAACCGGCCTAAAAGCTCAGACAAGCCAAAAAGAGGCAGCGTTTGAAGAACATTTAAAGGAAATGCTCCCCTTTGCTGCCTCTTTTCTGTTTTTAGAAGCTATTTCTCCGACTTGGAATTGAAAATCCAAATCAGCAAAAAGCCAGCATAGTAACGCTTGTTACTTCGTACCCTCGTACACAGCCACAGCGCACGCCACGGTAGCGCCTACCATGGGGTTGTTGCCCATGCCCATCAGGCCCATCATCTCCACGTGAGCAGGCACGGAAGAGGAACCGGCGAACTGAGCGTCGCCGTGCATACGGCCCATGGAATCGGTCAGGCCGTAGGAAGCGGGACCTGCCGCCATGTTATCGGGGTGCAGGGTACGCCCTGTGCCGCCGCCGGAAGCCACGGAGAAATACTTCTTGCCGTTTTCCAAAGCCCACTTCTTATAGGTGCCGGCTACCAGATGCTGGAAGCGGGTGGGGTTGGTGGAGTTGCCGGTGATGGATACGTCTACGCCCTCATGCTTCATGATGGCTACGCCCTCCAGCACATCGTTGGCGCCATAGCACTTTACCGCGGCGCGCTCGCCGTCGGAGAAGGGCTTTGTCTCTTCGATCTTCAGCTCACCGGTAAAGAAATCATAGTCGGTCTTCACATAGGTAAAGCCGTTGATTCTGGAAATGATATAAGCGGCGTCCTTGCCCAGGCCGTTCAGGATAATGCGCAGAGGCTCCTTCCGGGCACGGTTGGCGGTTTTTGCGATACCGATAGCGCCCTCTGCGGCGGCGAAGGATTCGTGGCCTGCCAGGAACGCGAAGCACTGCGCTCCACCCCGAAGCAGCCTCGCGCCCCGGTTGCCGTGGCCCCGGCCCACACGGCGCTGCACAGCCACAGAGCCGGGAATGCAGAAAGCCTCCAGGCCGATACCGATAGCCTCAGCGGCGTCGGCGGCGGTCTTTACGCCCTTCTTAATGGCTACAGCGCAGCCCAGGGTATAGGCCCAGCCTGCATTTTCAAAAGCGATGGGCTGTACGCCCTTTACGATATCATAAGGATCGAAGCCCTTGGAGTTACAAAGCTCCCTGGCCTCTTCCAGACTGCCCAGGCCATACTCAGCGAGACACTTTTCGATCTTGGGCATTCTTCTCTCTTTGCCTTCAAACATGACGTCATTTGCCATTGTGTTGTCCTCCTAATCTATGTATGGTCCGTGCTTATTCTTCTCTGGGGTCAATATACTTGGCGGCGCCGTCGAAGCGGCCATACTGACCGATATTGTTCTTATAGGCCTCGTCGGGAGAAACACCGTGACGGATATCCTCCAGCATCTTGCCCAGCTTTACAAACTGGTAGCCGATGACTTCGCCTTCCTCATCGAGAGCCATTTTAATTACATAGCCCTCGGCCATTTCCATATAACGAACGCCCTTGAGGTTTGTGGAGAACATGGTTCCCACCTGAGAGCGCAGGCCCTTGCCCAGATCCTCCAGCCCGGCGCCGATGGGCAGGCCGTCCTCGGAGAAGGCGGTCTGGCTGCGGCCATAGGCCAGCTGCTTGAAGATCTCGCGCATGGCAACGTTGATAGCGTCGCACACCAGGTCGGTGTTCAGGCACTCCAAAAGGGTCTTGCCGGGCAGGATCTCAGCGGCCATAGCGGCGGAATGGGTCATGCCGGAGCAGCCCAGCGTCTCTACCAGAGCCTCCTGTACAATGCCCTCCTTCACGTTCAGGGTGAGCTTGCAGGCGCCCTGCTGGGGAGCGCACCAGCCAATGCCATGGGACAGGCCGGAAATGTCCTTGATCTCATAGGACTTGACCCACTTTCCCTCTTCGGGAATCGGGGCGGGGCCATGATGGGGGCCCTTCTTCACCGTACACATATTTTCCACTTCATGGGAATAGTTCATATTGGTACTCCTTTCGGTTTTATAATGTTTTCGGGGCAGCTGGCCGCCCGAAATACCAATCTGCTTCCATTATAATCGGAAAAGGCATTTGATTCAAGTGCCTGAGAAAAATTTTAAGGGATTTTCTGTAGGTCTGTCAATGATGTAAGACTAAAAGAAAGCTTTACATTTTTGAGTGTATAGAATTTGAGTCGGTAGAGCAAAAAATGGGGACGGCAAAAGCCGCCCCTGATCAGCTGATGGAAACACTATCCAAATAACAAGTATCCGAGCTGAGATCCACTTTATTGTTCCAAACCTTTTCACTGTCTACAGCGGGATCAATATCCCAGGCCACACAATGGGCATCATCCAAATATACACGCCGGAAATTCTGAATATCAGAGAAGGGTTCAAAAACTGTTCCGGATTTCAATAAGGGCTTCACATCGTACAGACGCACCTCTCCGTTATCAAAAGATAACGTTAAGGTAAAGTCAGCATTGGGCTTTACATGAATAATTTGCCGACGTCCCTGAGCGAAATATTCTGCCGCCGCCCGGTCAAAGCCTTTTTCCAGATAATACTCAACATTTTTTTGCATAAACGACTCCTCTTACCTCAACGGATCAATGGCAAACAATTCCTGCTGCTGTTCGGCAAGCTGCCAATTTTCCATTAACTCGTCCTCGTGAAGAGCGGCCCAGCCGAGGAGCATTTTTAGCTGCTTGTTGGGAAAACTGCCCTCCACCGCCTCTAACTCCCGAATAGAAACAATGACCTCCTGCCCGCCATAAGTGGCATGAAAATGCGGAGGCTGATGTTCTCTCCAGTTGATATAAATCTTGATTCCACGAAACATGCAAATCGTTGGCATCGGGAACACCTCCCTTTGGCTTTATTTTATACCATTTCCGCAGAGAATGCAACCATTGGCATGGGTCCAGCCACTGCTCCTGTTTTTGCTTTTTTCAAAAAGTTTTCATCCGTACACCGCTATTGACAAATTCTTGCGTTTTCGCCTTTTCGGCGACTACCCTGAACAAAGCACCTATTCTTCCGGCAGCAGCGGGGACGGCGCGCCGGTACAGGTGAGAAAGAGCCGGTGCATGGCGCGGGTACAGGCCACGTACAGCAAATTCCGGTCAAATTCCGTGTGATAGACGGCTTCCCCTGCAAAGGGAACCGCCACCTGGTCAAATTCCAGGCCCTTGGACATCTGGATCGACAGCACGGTAGCTCCGTTCCGGAAGGACTTGCTTTCCGGCAGGATCAAATTGACGTCGGCTCCCAGCGCCTGAAGCTTTTCATACAAAGCCTGAGCTTCCGGGTTGGTGCGGGTCAAAATACCGAAGGCGTTGTACTCTCCCTTGTGAAACTCCCCAATCAGCTCCGCAAGCTTCTGAAGCTCCTGCTCCTCTTTTTCAAAAACCAGCATGGCAGGGGGTTCCCCGTGGCGTTCCACCGCCTGAAAATCCTGGGCTTTAGCGATTTTTTTCGCATAGTGGATGATCTCATAGGTAGAGCGGTAGCTTTTTTCCAGCCGCATCAGCTTGGAGCCCCCATACAGCTCGTGAAGCTCCTCCAGCGTGTACTGGCAGTTGGGGTTGATGGACTGCCCGAAATCCCCCAAAATGGTTTTCGGGCACTGGAACAGCCTGTTTAAGAGGGCGTACTGAATGGGAGTATAATCCTGCATTTCATCGATTACCAAGTGTTTGATCAGCCTGCTTTCCTGGATCCCGGAAAAATAAGACTGCAAATACAGATAGGGAAACACATCGTTCCACTCCAGCACCCCCTTCTGCACGGGCTTAAAGAGCTTTGGCTCCACGATCCAGCTGTAAAAGGCCTTGTAGGCCTGAAGGGTGGTTTTGTATTTCAGCATTTTCCGCAGAGCCTGGAAAATCGTGTTTCGGTGGGGCGGCCGCTCCTCCCGAAGGAATTCGTTTTCCAGCCGGCTGTGAATATCATCCGCCACCTGCTCCAGCCGCTTCAGAAGCGGGAACCGCTGATACACCGCCACCCGCTCCCTGATCCACTCCGCCGGAACGGAAAACTCGCCGAACACATAGTCCTGCACGTCCAGCGCCAGCTCCGGCAGCTTCTCAATATACTCGTCCATCTGCCGGACAAACTCCACCGTTCCCTTAAACCGGACCCGGCGGGTCCAGGCGGGGTCGTCCGTTTCCAGCGGATTTCTTTCCCCTACAAAATCAACGCCGTCCTCGATCTGGATCAAGGCAAGGTCCTCCAGGCTCGCTTCAAAGATGGGTTCTTCCCCCAGCTCCGGCAGCACGCTGGAAATGTAATCCCCAAACACTTTATTGGGGGAAATGATCGTCACATTCTGGGCCTTGATGGTATTGCGGAACCGATATAAAAGAAACGCCACCCTATGCAGCGCGATGCTGGTTTTTCCGGAGCCCGCCACGCCCTGTATGATCATGACGTCCGCGTTTTCGTCCCGGATGATCTGGTTCTGCTCCTTTTGGATGGTGGAGATAATGGATTTCATTTTTTCATCGGAGGTGTGAGCCAGCTCCTGCTGCAAAATATCGTCCTGAATATTCTGGGAGCTGTCAAAGGCGAATTCCATTTCACCGTTTTTGATTTTGAACTGGCGCTTTAAAACCACCTCTCCCTCCACCGTTTTTGCCGGGGAATCCAGGGTAGACGGGGTGGTATAAAAGGCCGGTCCCGTTTCAAAATCGTAAAACATGCTGGCAACGGGAGAACGCCAATCGATGATAAACAGCTTTTTCTCATGGCGAAAGGCGTAAAGCCCGATATAATAGGGAGTTTTCTCTTCTCCCTCCCCCGAGGGCAGAAAATCGATCCGGGCAAAATATGGGGAATTCCGCACCTTTTTCAGCCTCTCCAAATACTGCACCGCAGAGGAACCGGAAGTGGCGATATCCCGCATGATCCGCTCTGTTTGGAACATTTCCTTGAAATCGGTTTCTCCCCGGCTTTCCGCCATGTACTTCTGGAGCTCCCTCTGCTCCTCCTCCATCTGATCCACCGATTTTTGCGCCTCCAAAAGCTCCGCGTCCACCCGCCGTTCTATCTCCTGCAAATAGACGGTTTCCTCCGGGAACTGGACCGCCGCTTCCATCGGCTCCTTCTGCTCTCTATTCTCGCGTTTACTTTCCATGACCATTCCTCCTTCTTTTCCGGCTTAACCCGCCTGCGGCCGCGCGCTGAGACACCCACGCGCTTCCTTTATTCTGCCCGCCGGGGCTGGCCGTTTTAAGTTTACAGGCCTGAGACTTCAAAATTATAACAGGAAAAAGAAAAAAAGACTAGACTTTTTCTTTACAGTATGGTATGTTATATATTACATGTGGTCAAAATGCGATTTTGGCCGTTTTTTGTGAACAAAAAACTTACCGTCCGCCGGGAGCATTCCGGAAAACGGTAAGTTTTTTTGTTTTTTTCGCTGTTCAAACCTAAATTATCAATACCGGCCAGCAGGCAAAAAACCCAACATTCTGAATCTGCTTTGAGAAAGCCGCTTACAGTTGTCCATCCAGCATCTAGTATCCAGTATCTAGCGTCCAGCATCTAACATCCCATGGTTTTTACCAGCACGGCCTTTTGCGCGTGAAGGCGGTTCTCCGCCTCCTCAAAGATTTCCTCGGCATGGGCTTCAAAGATCTCAGCGCTGATCTCCTCTCCCCGGTGCGCAGGCAGGCAGTGCTGCACCATGGCGTCCGGCCTGGCCGACGACATCAGCCTTTCGTCAATGCAGTAACCCGCAAACGCCGCTTCCCGCTTTTTTCTCTCGTCCTCCTGCCCCATGGATGTCCACACATCGGTAATGACCACATCGGCGTCCTTCGCCGCCTCCAGAGGAGAATCGGTCAGGGTGAATTTCCCGCCGTATCCCGCGGCAAATTCCAAAATCTCCCTGGGCGGACGGTAACCCTCCGGGCAGGCGACAGAAACTGTCATTCCCACCTTTAATCCGCCCACGATCAGGGAATTCATCATGTTGTTGCCATCGCCGATAAAGCACAGCTTCAACCCTTCCAGAGACCCCTTGTATTCCCGAATGGTCATCAGATCCGCCAGCACCTGGCAGGGGTGGCAGAAATCAGTAAGACCGTTGATCACCGGTACGCTGCCGTACTCCGCCAGGGCCTCTACCTCGTCCTGGCCGAAGGTACGAATCATAATGCCGTCCACATACCGGGAAAGCACCCTGGCGGTGTCCTGCACCGGCTCTCCCCGGCCGATCTGCGAACCCTCAGAGGAAAGCACCACAGCGTACCCTCCCAGTTGGTTGATCCCCACCTCAAAGGAGACCCGGGTACGGGTAGAGGATTTCTCAAAGATCATGCCCAGGCATTTTCCCTTTAAGTGAAAATGCTCGATACCGTGCTTCGTTTCGTACTTCAACTGATCGGCAAGGTTCAAGATTTCAATGATCTCCTCACCGGTGAGATCCAGGAGCTTCAGTAAATGCTTCATATGGGTTTCTTCCTTTCCTGACGATCAACGCCTGACCATTATTCTTCTGTTTTCCCGAGCACCTGCTCAAAAATCCCAAGGCCTTCGTCCATCTCTTCTCTGGTGATGGTAAGAGGCGGCAGGAACCGCACCAGTTCTTTGGCAGTGAGGATCAAAAGCCCCTGCTCCGCGCACCTGACCAGAACATCGTGGGCGTCTCCCTGCTTCAGCTTTACGCCCAGCATCAGGCCCTTCCCCCGCACCAGCTCTACCTGGGGCATAGACAAAAGCCTCTCCCAAAGATATGCCCCCTTTTCCCTGACTCCCTGCAAAAACGCGGGAGCGGAAACGCGCCTTACCACCTCTCTGGCCCCGGCGCACACCACGGGGTTTCCCCCAAAGGTGGAGCCCTGCTGCCCCGGCTTCAAAATATTCCGAAGCCGTTCGCTGACCAGACAGGCCCCGATGGGAAGCCCGCCGCCCAGTCCCTTGGCAGTGGTGACCGCATCGGGTTCAATGCCGTAGTTTTGATAGCTGTAAAAAGCCCCGGTACGCCCAATTCCGGTCTGCACCTCATCCACCATCAGCAGCACATCTTTTTCCCTGCACAGCGCAGAAAGCGCCTGTACAAAATCCTCTTCCAGCGGGATCACGCCGCCTTCCCCCTGCACGGTTTCAATCAACACGGCGCAGACAGAGCCGTCCAGCAGCTTTTCCACACCGGAGATATCGCCCGCCTCGGCATAGAGAAACCCCTCGGTCAGAGGCAAAAAATCCCTGTGAAAGCCGTCCTGCCCGGTAGCAGCCAAGGTGGTCAGCGTGCGCCCGTGAAAGGAATTCCATAAGGTGACAATATTTCGGGCATTCCGCTTTTCTCCGTATTTTCTGGCCACCTTGACCGCACATTCATTGGCTTCTGCCCCGGAATTGCAGAAAAACGCCTGGGCCATGCCGGCGGCTTCACAAAGCTCCTGTGCCAGCGCCGTATTCTGCGGGGAATAATAGTAATTGCACAAATGCTGGATCTCCCCGGCCTGCTTTGCCACAGCCGCCATCCAAAGGGGATCGCTGTAGCCCAGGGCGTTCACGCCGATGCCGGAGGTGAAATCAAGATATTCCTTTCCTTCCATATCCCAGGCACGGGCGTTTTTTCCCTTTACCAGCGCCACGTCCACCCGTCCATAGGTGTGGAGAATATACCGCTGCTCCTGCTCTTTGATCTCCTGAAAATTCATGCTTGATCCACTTCGCTTTCTTATCCTGCAAGTTTGGAAGATATCTGCCATCCGCTTATGAACGGCATGGGGTAAATCATAATTTGTCCCACTGACTTATACCGCCCGCTGTCATTCTGAGGAACGCCATGACGAAGAATCTCGGCTATTGCCTACTGGCGGGTAAAGCCCTTTCAGTCACGGCTTTACCATGACTGCGGGGTAAAAAGCAGCAATGAAACCCCTCCGGCGGCCATACGGCCGCCACCTCCCCTTTCAGGGGAGGCAAGAGGTAACTGCCCTTGTTTTAACAACGGACAACTAACAGCTGACAACTAAATTCCCTTCTCCAGCATCCAGAATCTGCCATCTAACATCCAGTATTCAGTACAGCATTGTTCCAATGCCCTCATCGGTGAAAAGCTCCACCAGAATAGAATGAGGGGTCCGCCCATCTATAATATGGGCCCTGCCCACACCCCGGCGCACTGCGTCTACACAGCAGTCTATTTTGGGGATCATTCCGCCGGAAATGATCCCTTCCTTTTTCAGGCGGTTTACGTCACTGACATTTACCACCGGAATAATAGTGGATTCATCCTCCCTATCCTGCAACAGGCCCCGCACATCCGTCATTAAAATCAGCTTCATGGCGCCGATCTCCGCGGCAATGCGGGCGGCGGCAATATCGGCGTTCACGTTGAACACCTCGCCGTGATACCCTGCCGCCACGGTGGAAACGATGGGCACATAGCCGCTTTTCGCGGCGTTGTGAATGATCTCCGCGTTGACCTCGCGAATTTCCCCCACAAAGCCCAACTCTTCCTCCAGGCGGTCCGCCTTTAAAAGAGAACCGTCCAGTCCGCAAAGCCCTACCGCCTTGCCGCCGGCATTTTCCAGAAGCTGCACCAGATCCTTATTGACCTTCCCCGCCAGCACCTGCTGTACGATCTCTATGGTCTCCTGGTCGGTATAGCGCATACCGCCGATGAATTTGCTTTCCTTTCCGATCTTTTGCAGCATGGCGTTGATTTCCGGGCCGCCGCCATGCACCAGCACCACATTGATTCCCACCAGCTGCATCAGCACGATATCGTTCATGACAGCGCTTTTCAGTTCTTCGTCCAGCATGGCGTTGCCGCCGTATTTCACCACTACAGTCTGCCCTGCATAGCGCTT
Organism: uncultured Clostridia bacterium; assembly: GCA_947171615.1. Taxonomy (GTDB): domain Bacteria; phylum Bacillota; class Clostridia; order Oscillospirales; family Acutalibacteraceae; genus Acutalibacter. The sequence goes on along the minus strand of CAMVYG010000043.1, from coordinate 2,513 downwards.
GATATAGGGCAGGGCCTGCACCAGCACCTGGGCCCGTTCGTTATTGGAAATGTTCACTTAAGCTCCCCACTTTCTGATTTTCACCAAGCCAGAATCATCGCAACGCAGACAAGGCAGTACAAAGCAATGCTCAAAAAATTCAAAATCACAGCGCCCGTAAGAAGCCGCCTCCAGAGCTTTCCAGCGTTCAAGCGTTTGGAAACCGGAATACCGGGCAGCCCCAACAGCAGCAAAATTCCGGTGATCATGCCAAAGGCCGGCTCCAAAAATAAAAGGCCCATGGCAAAGATCCCTATTCCCAGCGTAACCAGGAAATTCAGATACAGGGCGGCTGAGAGAACAAGCGCTAAAATATCTCCCCTGCCAAGCCTTTTTTCGTTCGGCGGCATTTTGCTTTCCTGTTTCATGGGAGCCTCCTATGTTCTGTAGTCTCCGTTTATTTTAACATAGTCATAGGTCAGGTCGCAACCGTAAGCTTCCGCGGAGCTGTCCCCGCTGTGCAGGTCAAGAAGGATCCCAATCTCCTTTTCGCCCAGCACCTCCGCCGCCGTTTCCTCGGAAAACCCGATCCCCGCGCCGTTTTTGCACACGTCCACTCTGCCCCTGGCAGAAGCAAAGGACACATCGATTTTATTTACGTCCACCTCCGCGCCGGAATAGCCAATGGCGCACAGCACCCGGCCCCAGTTGGCGTCTGCGCCGAACATGGCAGCCTTCAGAAGATCGGAACAGATCACCGCTTTTGCCACAGTGCGGGCGGTTTTCACGTCCTTTGCCCCTTCTGCCCTGCATACCAGCAGCTTTGTTGCCCCTTCTCCGTCTCCCGCCATCAGGCGGGCCAGTGTTTTACAAACCTGAGACAAGCCCTCAACAAAGGCGGTAAAATCCTCACCCTCCCCGGTGATCTCCGGGTTTCCGGCCAGGCCGTTTGCCAGCACGGCAAAGGTATCGTTGGTGGAGGTATCTCCATCGATGCTGATCACATGAAAGGAGCAGTCTGCCGCCAGGCGCACCGCCCTTTCCAGCATAGCGGAGGAAATGGCACAGTCTGTGGTGACAAAGCAGAGCATGGTGGCCATATTGGGGTGGATCATCCCGCTGCCCTTGGAAATACCGCCGATTTTGACTTCCTTCCCGCCGATCATTACAGAAACCGCCGCTTCCTTGGGAATGGTATCGGTGGTCATAATGGCGGCGGCAGCGGCGGGAGAACCCTCCGGGCTGAGAGAAGCGGCCAGCTCCTGCACCCCATTTTCAATGGGTTCAATGGGCAAAACCTGCCCGATCACACCGGTGGAGGCGACGATCACATCCTCCGGAGAAATCTTCAGCGCGTCAGCGGTCAGGGCGCACATTTTTTCCGCCTTCTCCACGCCGTCTGCATTGCAGGTATTGGCGTTTCCGGAATTGCAGAACACCGCCTGGGCTCTGCCGTTCGCAAGATTTTTCTTTGTCACCAGAATCGGCGCACCCTTCACCAGATTGGTGGTATAGATGGCGGCCGCGGAGCAGGGCTTCTCGCTGTAGATCATGGCAAGATCAGGCTTTGATTTGTTTTTCCGGATTCCGCAGTGAATGCCTCCCGCGGAAAAGCCCTGGGCAGCGGTAACGCCGCCGGAAATTGTCTGTATCATGGGGTATCTCCTTTTCGATTAGTAGATGCTAGATGCAGTTACACCGCAATGTGACGCAAAATAAGAACGGAATACTATGCTAAAAATTATAGTTTTAGTGCTTACCTCTTGGCCCCTCTGAAAGGGGGGCTGTCGTCCGAAGGACGACTGGGGGGTAAAACGGCAATAAAACCCCTCCGTCACTGGAAAAGAAATTTTCCAGTGCCACCTCCCCTTTCAGGAGAGGCAAGAATTTCTGCGCTTGCGTTAGTGTTATAAATTATCCCTGCCCTTCTCTAACAACTAACCACTAACAGCTAACAACTAAAATGCCGGCGGCGCCAGCAGTAGGCCGGCGGTTTCTTCCAATCCAAAGGAAAGGTTCATATTCTGCACCGCCTGCCCCGCCGCTCCCTTTCCCATATTGTCAATGGCGGAGATCGCCGCAAAGGTTCCGGTGCGGGAATCCATAAACAGGGAAACATCGCAGAAGTTTGTAAAGCGCACATGCTTTACATTAGCTGCCTCACCCTGGGGCAGCAGCCGCACAAAGGGTTCCTTATCATATCGGGCGCGATAGGCTTCCCACAACTGTTTTTCCGTCACTCCCGGCTTCAAAACGCCATAACAGGTGGCTAAAATTCCGCGGTTGATCGGCAGCAGGTGCGGCACGAAGGTAAGCCTGATTTCCTGCCCGGAAAGCTTTGACAGGGTCTGCTCCATTTCCGGGGTGTGGCGATGGCTTGCCACCTTATAAGCGGTAAAGCTCTCGTTTAATTCCGGATAATGGTTCTGCTGGCTGGGCTTTCTGCCAGCCCCGGTCACGCCGGATTTGCAGTCGGCAATGATGCCCTTCGGCTCGATCAAACCGTTTTCCAGGGCGGGAGCCAGCGCCAGCGG
>CAMVYG010000042.1 GCA_947171615.1 uncultured Clostridia bacterium | reverse complement strand
CTTCCATGCTGTGCGTCAAATAATCTCGGCGCTCAATGGGGAACCAAACACTTCGGTTACCAGACTGGCTTACCGTCTCCTGTATTTTTGAAATCGCTTTTGCATTCCAAAAATCGGCGGCTTTTTTATCTGTGGCATATAATTTATATTCCGGATTACAAACGGCAATGGTTTCTACACTGGGGCAGGACAGCAGACGACTGTATAATAGTTGCTGTACATTTTTGGTATTGATATATTCCTCCAATCGGTCGTCAGCCTTTTTCAGCAACAGCTCCCGGTTGCTGTCCATATTGAAATCAGACAGCAGATTCATCGCGCAGTCTTCGGCAGCTTCAAATGCGGAATTGATCGTATTGGCTACGATAATGGATTGCTCGTTAATCGAAATTTTTTCAAGATTGGAATAATAAATTCCTATCACGACAATAAAGAGCCCGGTCAGCACCAGGTATAAAATCAAAAAAATCGGCAGTAATCTGGCATATAGCTTTTGGCGTATCGTTCTTTTCCGATGCTTCTGTCCCATTGCCAAATCACCTGCATCCCGTTGAAATCGTCTTATTTTATTATATCCCTTTTCACCTTTTATTCAATTCCGCAATGATACAATAGTACAAAACAGTAGCTCATTTTGCAACGAAATCCTATATAAGTGTTTGAAAGCGCAAAACATTATCAAATATTTATGTCTAATTTTCCGAAAAGCTGTCCTATTGTACTATCTGCTGCCGCAATATTGCTGTTATAATGACCTCACAAACTGTAAAGGAGCGATCTGTAATGAAAAAATGGAAAAAATTTTTAAGTGCCTTGCTGCTTACCGGTCTGCTTACATCCCTTACCGGGTGCGCAACGACTCCGAAAGACACATCAGACGCCTCTGTGGCAGAAAGTACAGGTGAGGTCGATTATAACGCGGAGGTAGAATATACCATATGGGCGCTTGCCACCAGCGAAGACAGCAAAGCAACCTTCCATGAAGCCGCAGAGCGGGTAAAAAAGAAATTTCCCAACGTAACCCTGCAGGTAGAAGACGATCCACAGGACGGCGACGTAAAAATCAAAACCATGGCAGCAGCCGGAACCATGCCCGATTTTTATGTGACTAACAATTCTCTGGTGCAGTTGTTCAAAAGGTCTAATAATAACCAACCCCTGGACAAATGGCTAAACGACACCGGATTGATAGACCAGCTTGATCCCGGAAAAATGAAGGACATTGTGGATCCTTACGATGGGAAAATATACGCGGTCAACAGGCCCTCCGGCCCGCTGGAGTTCGTTGCCAACCAGAAAGTGTTCGACAGATTGGGCCTGGAGATCCCTACCAACTACGATGAATTTCTACACGTAGTGGAGGTCTGCCGGGAAAACGACATTCTGCCCATGGCGCTGTCTTTTAAAGAAGGCTTTCAATGTGCACAGCTTTTTGAATGTATGCTGACGCGCGACGAGATTTCTTTATGGGATATCGATAAGGGCGATATTAAAACCTCTGAGGAAGCCTTCACTACCGCTGCCAACAAAATGAAAGCGCTTATCGACAGCGAATTTTATTCTCCGTCTGCCTTCACCATGACAGAGCAGGACGCACTGACAGCTTTTGAATCCGGACAAGCCGCCATGTTTATGGCGTCCGGACTGTATCACATCATCTCCTTAGACCGTGAGATGAACAGTTCTGACTTGGTTCTGATGGGGTATCCCTGGCAAGAAGCCGGAAAACCTTTAGATAAGTCTCTGCGTGCAGGCGGAAACGACCGCAATACCGGCTATACGGTTTCCCCCAGCGCCGAACAGCTTGACGTTGCAGGAACATGGCTTTCCTACTTCAGCCTGGAGCTGGCAGATTTGGAATACGCACGGGGCATGTGCATGAAAGTGACTAACAACGATGTCCCATTATCCGATACAGTGGGAGAACTGTCAAAATCATTTGCAAACCAGGATTTTGCAATGCTGACCCCTATGCCCTGGGCTTGGGACCATGGAGAATCTTACGCTGTTTTATGTGAGCAATGCAACAAATTCTTTACAGGCGATTACGCCATTGAAGATTTCCTGAAAAATATGCAAAGTGAAATGGACGAAGTTTTGTCGTCAAAATAGTAACCTGAAACCATATCATCGCTTAACAAGAGGAAACACGGCTTTCATGGGGGAAAAGAGGCGCTGGCGCCGTTATCTGTCCGCACTGACTGTCTCTGCCTTTTCTCTGCCCGATTACTTCATGGGACCTGCCGCCAATTTTCAGAAAAAGGGCTGACCGGCGCCATGAACGCCGGAAACTGCTTTTTTACATTGTTGACAGGCGTGTTTCCCTCTGTCAACCGATGATGTAACTTGGAGAAAACACAGTGAGACAATCTACAAGCACAAAGCTTATTCTATTTTTATTCATGCTGCCGGCAATTCTGTTCTTTTCCATCATTGTAATTTATCCCATTACCCAATCGATCTATGGCAGCATGCTGGATTGGGATGGGATCAGCAACGGGAGCTGGCTTGGACTTGGCAACTATAAAAAGCTGTTCCAAAGCGATCTGTTTTGGCTTTCTCAAAAGAATACCATGATCTACCTCCTGGTCTCCTTCCTGTATTCCCTGATCATTGGATTCGGGGCGGCTGTACTGCTGATTTCCGTACGCTCCAAGCTCAATGGGCTTTTCCGCTCCTCTTTTTTCCTGCCGGTAGTCATTTCCAGTACAGTGGTCTGTCAAATGTGGCTAAGCATCCTGAATTATGATTCCGGACTGGTCAATTCCCTCTTTCGTGCGCTGGGTTTAGACTACCGGCAGGAATGGCTGACCTCTTCCGCTACTGCAATTATAACGGTAGCTTTCGTAAATGCGTGGCAGTATATGGGCTTGACCTTTATGATGTTTTACACAAACATACGAAGTATCCCTGAGGAATATTTTGAGGCAGCACGCATAGACGGTGCGACTACCGTTCAGATCCATCGCCATATTACGCTGCCACTGCTTCAGGAAGCATTTCGCTTTACGGTGATCTCCTCCGTATCCGGTGCGCTGCGAGCCTTTGACTCCGTTTACATTATGACCAACGGCGGACCGGGGGACTACTCGCATACGCTTACCTTCCTTTTGTATAAAACGGCATTTATGCAGGGGAAGTACGGATATGGGAGTGCAGTGGCTGTTGTGATCGTATTGGAAAGCCTGTTGTTTTTTTTCATCATCAATAAGACTATCAACAAGCGGGACGTTTATGCGTAAGCCCGTTTGTGGCGGAGTCTTTGCAAAGTGAAACTAAGCAGACCCACTTTAACATTGTCTGCAAATTCCGGTTTATGAGGAAAAAATATGCTGCTACTTAAAAATCATTGGGCAAGGGCAGTAGTCATACTGATTTTGTCAATCCTTTGCCTGGTAAGCTTATATCCCTTTCTTTACATGCTGCTAATGTCTCTAAAGTCAAATCATGAAATTCTGTTTACCAATCCATTTGGACTGCCGGAAAAGCTTTACTTTCAAAATTATGCAAACGCATGGTCAAAGTTTGATATTCCGGTCTATTTTAAAAACAGCGTTTCGGTAACGCTTCTTTCCGTTTCCAGCACCGTGTTTTTTGCCACGCTTTTTTCTTACGCGGTCACCAGGCTGAAAACAAAGTGGAGCAATGCTGCAAATTCCTATATTTCCATAGGCTTGTTTATTCCCATGCAAATTATTTTGATTCCTATGGTTGTCCTGATTAAGAGATGGCATATGGCAAACACCCATCTGGCCCTGATCATTCCATACATTGCCTTTGAGCTGCCTTTTTCCTGTCTGATCATGTACGGATTTATGCGGCAGATTCCCAGGGAATTTGAGGAAGCCGCCTATATTGACGGCGCCGGAGTTTTACGAACCTTTTTACAAATTATCTGCCCCATGCTGATCCCGGCATTGTCCGCAGCCTGTTTGTATGCGTTTATCGGCGTGTGGAACGAGTTTACCGTAGCGTTGATTATGATATCAAAGGACAGTTTAAAAACCCTGCCGCTGGGCCTGCTAAACTTTCAAGGGCAGCATGAGACAGACTGGGGTGGCATGGGAGCAGCCATGATCCTGGCTGCAATTCCGGCAGTGGTGCTGTATATGATACTTGGAAAACAACTGGAAAAGGCGCTGTCTATCGGCGCCGGAATCAAAGGATGAGGTGTCTTTTATGAAACTTACAGAATTAGACCTGGCAAACATACCTTTTTCTACCTACGGCTCATACATGGCATTAAATTATATCGGCAAGGACTATTATACCTCCTACATTGGGTTTTCGCCTCAGGTGGGAAAGGATGCGTTTGTTTCCACACCGGGGCTTTATCTGCGTTCTGTAAAATCCATGGTACAGGATCACAATATGGAAATGATGGAATTCCGACCGATGGCCGATGGTACGGCTGTGGAATATTCCATTCACGCTTCCTATGAAAAAATAGAACTGGTAACCTCGGAAGGAACGATCACCTTTTGCTTTCACGATGATAAAACACTTCTGATCCATGGCGTCGGCAAAAAAATTGGCTTACAAGTAAACTGCTGCATTGAGGGAAGGGAAACCTATCTGGTACCCATACAATGGCAAAAGGGTCTCTACTATCAAATTATGCCGTATTGCAGCTACCATGATCGGTTTGGATTTTTCGTACAGCATGGTGATCTTACTGCCGATACTCAGTGGGATCAAGCTCATATGAAATGCAGCGTATGCGAATTGAATTGTCAGGCGGCTGAAGGGGAATTCCTGATCGTACTCCATGATATGAGGCTGGGGGCTTGGCCGGATATTCGAAACGATTACGATTTTGAGGTTTCCTTGCGGCAGTCGGAACGCCGTTTTGAGGAATTTTACGCAAAAACGCCGCCGCTTTTTCCCGAATATGAAGAAGTGAAAAAACTGGCAAGCTATATTTGCTGGTCTTCCGTAGTTTCCCCTCTTGACTTTATTAAGAGAGACACCATGCTGATGACCAAAAATATTCTTTGCTATTCCTGGGCGTTTGAAATATGGCTGTGCGCCTTAAGCTTATCAGAAACGGACAAAGATTTAGCCTACGATCAGCTAATGTCTCTTTTTGACCACCAAAACGCATATGGCGGAATTCCGCAATTCATCAATGATACTACCCACAACGACAGCTTCCAGATGCCTCCCAATATCGGTTGGGTATTGCTGAAGATGTTTGACCGGGGCATCCCGTTTTCCACGGAACAGCTAAACGAACTGTATTGCAAGATTTCAGCCTATACGCATTACTGGCTTAATTTTATGGACGATGATTCCGACGGAATCTGCGGGTACCACCATCCCTGCGACTCCAGCAATGATAACAGTACAGTATTCCGCAAAACCGCGGGCGTGACAACGCCGGATCTTTCCACTTATTTGATTCTGCAAATGGACGCTTTAAAGCTTCTCGCGCAAAAAACAGGAAGAAGGTATGAAGAAAAGTATTGGGACAAGCTGGCCGATACCACCACGCAAAAATTATTGGATACCCTCTTTGATGAAGATCATCTGCCCTTTGCGCTGGGTACTTATACCAGAGAAAAAATTTATGCGTCCACGCCTTTTTTGTATACGCCATTGATGCTTGGAAGCCGGCTGCCGGCCGCATACCGGGAAGCTATGATCACTGCGTTAAAATCCGGAAATTATATTACGGAATACGGACTGGCTTCTGAAGACCTGCAAAGTAAATACTATGAATCCAACGGATTTTTCCGGGGCCCTGTGTGGTGGACGCAGATTTTAAGCACAGTGGACGGCTTAAAAAACTGCGGAGAGGAAGCCCTGTCAAAAGAGCTGGCACGCAAATATATGGATCTTGCCAAGAATTCCGGCGTTATGGCCGAATGCTACGAAGCAACCACCGGGAAGCCTTTATGTAATTTGGGCTATGTATCCACTGCCGCTACATTTATGATTTTGGGAAGATTCTATCTTTCCTGAAAAAGCCGCCTTACCGGCAGCAACTTCTTTCTCTTTTTTAAACCAAACATCCTCCAAATTGCGGCATTCATTTTCACATGTCGCTCAATCAGAGAATTATAAAACAGGGGCTGTAACTTTCACAGTTTACAGCCCCTGTTTTGCGCTCTTTCCCAGCTGCTGATATCCAGCACCTAGTATTTAAGAAGTCAGCGCCTCCACCAGATCTGTCATCAAAGCGTCGCGGTTGATGTGGTACACATAGCGGATGGGATGACGGTTCCGGTCAAAGGCGTACACGCCCTCATAGGTGGGAATGGGGCTGGGCTTTAAGCAGTCCAGCATAAAGTCCCCATCTATAAGCCAGGCTACGGCGGTCACGTCCCAGATCACACGGGACCATGTTTTGGGATAGCGGCTTTCCCGTTCTCCCACCGCGCAGCTGTAGGAGCAAAGATGATCGCACAGAGGGCTTTTTCCCTGAAGCCAGGCTTTCAGCTCCGGCCCGCTGACGGAAAAGGCGGAAACCACGCCCATACAGGGCAGCTGCACCACCGCGGTGCCGCAGCCGAAAATGATCCGCGCCGCGGCAATATCCTGCTGCAAATTGAATTCCATGCAGCTTTCCCATTCCAGGGCATGTCCCCCCAGCCAAACAAGAACGATACGGTCCCGTATTTCCGGATTCAGCAATAGAGCGGAGGCCACATTGGTAATGGCTCCGATAGCCACCACGTAAAGGGGGCGTTCCGGCGTATAGCTCATGGCCCGTTGTGCCAGATCCCTTGCCGCGTCGGATTCCACCGGCGTGCTTTCATCGGGCAAATACTGCTCTGAACCACGGTAAACAAAATCTTTCAAATCTTCCCTTCCCGCCAGCGTAAGAAGCTTTAAGATTTCCTGGTAGCTTTTCTCCATACCGTCTGCCGGGCTGTTTGACTTGTCATTAAAAAAGGGCGCGGCGTATAACGCTTTTGTGTGCAGCTTTTCCTCTCTTTTCAGCAAATAGGAAATGGCAAACTGATCGTCGATCTCATTAAAGGCGTCCGTATCGATCACCACGTCCACAGGGCCTTGGGGCTTTTCCAGCCTTTTCAGCAGAGAAACGGGATCGATGGGGGCGGAAAAGATATTTTTTCGCGCCTCGGTCTGTTTTAAAACAGCAGTGCTCAGCTGGTTTCTGTAATCCATTGCGCAAAAATCCATAAAAATGGCCTACCTCTCTATGATGCTATGCTTCCCAATGCCGTCAGCATAGCATAAACCAGCGGTGAACGCAACAGAGTTTTTCACTTTTTCTTTTCTCTTTAAAAAACCGTGATTTTTTATTTCCTTTTCCCCGATTTCATGCTAAAATAACCGCAGAGCGGTTATCAGCGAGAAAGTCTGAGGTGCGAAGCACCTTGCCTTTTCTCAAAATCGGTTTTTATGATAAAATGGGGACAGCGACAATCGTCACGGGAAGAAGGTCAAAATTATAAAGCGACTTCCTTCTCCCACAGCCGGAAAAAATCAAAATCCGAAAGGAGCTTACCTTATGGCCACAAAAGAATTTCCCCGCACTACTGTTGGAGGAATTTCTCTTTCACGTATGATCATCGGCACCAACTGGATGCTTGGGTGGAGCCACACCAGCGTATCCGCCGATGAGATGATCAAGCGCCGCTATGACAGCGTAGAAAGCTTCAAACCGGTGCTGGAAACCTATCTCCGCCATGGAGTGGATACCATCATGGCGCCTTTTGCTTTGGCTCCTGAACTGGTAAGAGCCATTAAGGAAACCGAACAAAAGACAGGCAAAGAAATCATCATGGTGGAAACACCTCACCTCAATGTAGACGATACCGCTCAGGGCCGCAGAGAGGCTGAGCAGTTGGTAAGAGATTCCAAAGCCCGCGGCGCAAAGCTCTGCCTGATCCACCACTACTGCGCCGAACAGCTTGTAAACAAAAATCTTGGTCAAATGCCGCGTTTGGACGACTATACCAAAATGATTCGGGACGCCGGTATGGTTCCCGGCCTTTCCGCCCATATGCCGGAGCTGCTGATTTATTCCGATCAGAACAACTATGACGTGGAAACCTATATTCAGATCTATAACTGTATGGGCTTCCTGATGCAGGTAGAAATCGAAACGGTGGCTTCCAACATCCAGCATGCCAAAAAGCCTGTCATGACCATTAAATCCATGGCGGCAGGCCGCTGCTCCCCCTACGTGGGACTCACTTTTAACTGGAATACCATCCGGCCGTGCGATATGGTAACTGTGGGCGCTTTTACCGCCAATGAGGCAGAGGAGGATATTGAAATTTCTCTGGCCGCCATTGAGCATCGGTTCCCCAATCTTGAAAAGAGAGGCAGCCCGGTACAGGATCAGGCGGCTTTTGGGAAATGAGTTGTTAGATGTTAGTAGTTAGTTATTAGATGTAGTTTCAGAAAAGGGAAAATGTATGAAAACAGAACGAATTTATCCTGCCGCCATTGTTCATCAGCGGGGGGCAGAGCGGGCAAAGTCCGGCCACCCCTGGGTGTTTGACAACGAAATCACGGAGCTGAAGGGAACGCCGGAGGACGGCGGCCTTTGCGATGTGCTTTCCCCTAAAGGGCGGTATCTTGGCACCGGCTTCTACAACAGCCGCTCCAAGATCCGGGTGCGAGTGATCTCTCAAAACGCCAATGATGATTTCAGTTCGGAGTTCTTCCGCCGCCGTCTGCAATACGCCTGGGACTACCGGAAAACCGCCCTGGGCGGCGAAACCCAGGCCTGCCGGGTAATCTTTGGAGAAGCGGACCGCTTTCCCGGCCTGACGGTGGATAAATTCGGAACTGTTCTGGTGACCCAGACCCTCTCCCTGGGGATTGAGCGCAGAAAAGACCTGCTTTTCCCCCTGCTTGTGGAAATTTTGGAGCAGGACGGGGAAAAGATATCCGGCATTTATGAACGAAACGATGTGAAGATCCGGGAGCTGGAAGGGCTTTCCCAGGGCAAGGGCTGGTTTGCTCTGCCCGGAAAAGAGCCGCCCGGCTCTACAGTCACGGAGATCACGGAAAACGGCATTCGTTATCTGGTGGATTTTGAAAACGGCCAGAAAACAGGATTCTTTCTGGACCAGCGCTATAACCGGGCCGCGGCGGCAAGACTGGCCGCCGGAAAAACCGTGCTGGACTGCTTCACCCATACCGGCTCTTTTGGCCTGAATTGCGCAAAGGCCGGGGCAAAGCATGTTCATTCCGTGGACATCTCCGAAAACGCCCTTGCCTGCGCCAGGGAAAATTGTGTGCGAAACGGCCTTTCCCATCTGGTTGACTATGAAGCCGCCAATGTGTTTGATCTGCTTCCCACGCTGCCTCACGGCGCATATGACTATATCATTTTAGACCCGCCCGCCTTTACAAAATCCGGAAAAACCGTAAACGACGCGGAGCGGGGCTATAAGGAGATCAATTTCCGGGCCATGAAGGCCCTGCCCCGGGGCGGATATTTAGCCACCTGCTCCTGCTCTCATTTTATGACGGATCAGCGCTTCCGCGGTATGCTGCAAAGCGCCGCCCGGGACGCAGGCGTAGAGCTGCGGCTCATGGAAGCCCGGCAACAGGGGCCGGATCACCCTGTTCTCTGGAACGTGCCGGAAACCGATTACCTGAAATTTTATCTGCTTCAGATCGTATAGCCTGTTAGTTGTTAGATATTAGCTGTTAGTCGTTAGAGAAGGGCAAAGGCTTTGTACTTGCCAGTCACTTCTAACCAAGATTCTTTGAGAAGATCCGAAGGATCTTCTGCTTAGCAAGGAAAGGAAACAACCACCATGTCTATGAAGCAAAACCGAGAGCTGCCCATTCCGGCAGATTTAAAGGCCCAATATCCCCTGTCTCCTGCCGTTCAGGCGCTGAAGGCCCAGCGGGACAAAGAAATCCGGGAAGTATTTGAAGGAACCTCGGATAAGTTCCTGGTGATCGTAGGCCCCTGCTCCGCCGACAATCAGGACGCCGTGCTGGAATACGTTCACCGGCTGGCGGAGATCAACGAGAAGGTCAGGGAAAAGCTGGTGCTGATCCCCCGGGTATACACCAACAAGCCCCGCACTACCGGAGAAGGATATAAGGGCATGCTTCACCAGCCCTCACCCGATCAGGCTCCCGATATGCTGGCGGGGATCATTGCCATCCGGCAGATGCACATTCGGGTCATGGAGGAAACCGGCCTTTCCGCCGCTGATGAAATGCTGTACCCCGAAAACCGCAGCTATCTGGACGACGTGCTCTCCTATGAGGCGGTGGGGGCAAGGTCTGTGGAGAACCAGCAGCACCGTCTGGTAGCCAGCGGCATGGATATTCCCGTGGGCATGAAAAACCCTACCAGCGGCGACCTGGCGGTCATGCTCAACTCCATTCAGGCGGCTCAGGCCAGCCACACCTTTTTGTATCGTGGCTGGGACGTGACCACCTCCGGCAATCCCCTTGCCCATGCCATTCTTCGGGGCGGCGTGGATAAATACGGCTCCTGCGTGCCCAACTACCACTATGAAGACCTGGCCCGGCTCTGTGAGCTTTATGAAAAGCGGGAGCTGCAAAATCCCGCCGCCGTGATTGACGCCAATCATTCCAATTCCAATAAGAAATACAAGGAGCAGCTGCGCATCGTCAGCGAGGTGCTTCACAGCAGAAATTATAACCCCGCCCTGAAAAAGCTTATTAAGGGCGTGATGATCGAAAGCTATCTTGTTGAAGGGAATCAACCCATTGACTGCGACCGGGTATACGGCAAATCCATCACCGACCCCTGCCTGGGCTGGGAGGACACGGAAGCTCTTCTGTACTCCATGGCGGAACGGGTGTAAAAAGCTTTCTTCCAGTATCGGTGTGTACCGTTTTGAGGTGAACCAGCGTGCCATTTACCATGATCCGCCAGGATATTACAAGATTGAAGGTTGACGCCATCGTCAATGCCGCCAACACCGCTTTGCAAAGGGGCGGCGGAGTCTGCGGAGCCATTTTCCGGGCAGCAGGCCCGGCGCAGCTGCAAGCCGCCTGCGACAAGGCTGCTCCCATTAAAGTGGGATGTGCCGCCATTACCCCCGGCTTTGCCCTGCCCGCAAAATTTATCATTCATGCGGCAGGCCCTGTCTATGACAGGCGGGATCCGGCAAAGTGCGAAGCCCTGCTCCGCTCGGCTTATCTTGAAGCCCTGAAACTGGCGGCTGCACACGGCTGTGGAAGCATTGCCTTTCCCCTGATTTCCAGCGGCATTTATGGATATCCGAAGGCAGAAGCGCTGCGGGTAGCGAAGGCGGCAATTCAGGACTTCCTCACAGAACACGACATGGACGTTTGCCTTGCTGTTTTTGATAAAGAAGCCTTTGCCGTCAGCAAAACATTGCTGGGAGAAATTTCCAGCTATATCGATGAGCACTATGTGGAGGAACACTCTTTCAAGCGGCGGAGACTTCTGGAGGTTGAGAAAAAAGCCTCCGCTTTCGCTCCGAGCACGTATTCCGCGCCTTTCATGGAAACCGCTGCTCTCCCCCAGGGGATCGCCGACCTGATCGACAATCTGGACGAGCCTTTTTCCGATACGCTCTTAAAGCTGATAGACAGCAAGGGCAAGACAGATGCAGAGGTCTATAAGAAGGCGAACCTGAGCCGCAAGCTGTTTTCAAAAATCCGCACAGGCAAAAATTATACGCCGAAAAAGCCCACCATTCTTGCTCTGGCCATTGCGCTGGAGCTTACCCTGGACGAAACGGACAATCTGCTGGAGCGGGCGGGCTATGCCCTGTCCCATGCCAGCAAATTTGACGTGATCGTGGAGTATTTCCTTCTCCACGGGAAATATGATATTTTTGAAATCAACGAGACCTTATTTCAGTATGATCTGCCGCTGCTGGGCGGCAATTAAGAGCCTCCATGTGCAGAGCATTCTGCATCAAAAGGTCGCTTTGAAAGCGACCTTTTGCCTTCCTGTTCCTGATAAAATGAGCTCATCAAAGAACAGGAGGTCATACTTTATGAAAAAGGGTCTTACGGAATTGGTGTTTCTTCTTGATCGAAGCGGGTCTATGGCCGGGCTGGAGGGAGACACCATCGGCGGGTTCAACGCCATGCTGAAAAAGCAGCGCGGGGTCAATGGAGAATGCAATATTACAACCGTGCTGTTCGATAACAGCTACAGGCTGCTCCATGACCGGATCGACATTCGGGCGGTCAGTCCCATCACGGAGCGGGAATACTTCGTGGGCGGCTCTACGGCGCTGCTGGATGCGATTGGGCTCACCATCGAAAAGCTGGTAAACGTCCAGAAAAGCACGGCAGAGGAATACCGTGCCGAAAGGGTGATGTTCGTCATCATCACAGACGGGTATGAGAACGCCAGCCGCAAATTCTCGTCGGACAGAATCAAAGCCATGATCGAGCATGAGAAGAGTCAATACGGCTGGGAGTTTATTTTCCTTGGGGCCAATATCGATGCGGTGGAAACCGCCTCACACTTTGGCATCAGCGCTGACAGAGCGGTAGATTATGTGCCAGACAGCACCGGTACGGCGCTTAACTTTGCTTCCATGGCAGAAACGGTGACCTGCTTCCGGTCCACAGGGGCTGTGCCCGACGCTCCGCTGGAAGCGATTCGCCGGGACAGGAAGAAACGGGGCAGGTGCGGGTAACGGCAGCGAAACCGGTAAACTTAGGGGCTCCATATACTCCGAAAAAGCAAAAAACTTTTCACAGAAGAGCCATTCATGTGAAATGCAAGGAAAATGAAAAATCATGACGGAGGAAGCCGAATGGCTTGACATTCTCCCTGCAGAATGATAGGATAAAATAAAAGAAGCAGGAGGTGAACGAAATGAAACTGATCCGGAAAAACCTACTGGCATTTCGTTCTCCGCAGCTTTGAAAACAGCCCTGATCTGCTTTTCAAATCATTGTAAAGAACAGCGCCTTCGGGTTTTCCGGAGGCGCTGTTTGTATACGCAAAACTACTGCGGACACAAACAGCGCTCTTCAGCCCAAGTGCAGCGGCACGCTGTAATCTATTCTTTTAGTACATTTAAACTTTCTAAAGGAGGCTATACCTTGGTAACGATCAATCTGGGAAGCGTCAGCTTTCCCTTACGGGAGTCGCAGGACTTTTCCTGGCTTTTGAAGCTTGGCGCTCCCTTCTGCGTCTTTTCGCAAAACGATTCCGGCAACCTCTCCTTCGGCGTGAAACAAAACGGCAAAAAGCTGTTCGTCAAATACGCCGGGGCGAAAACGGCGGAATATGAAGGCGATCCGGCGGAGGCAATCGCCCGGCTCCGTGAGGCGGAGCAGGTTTATCTTGCCCTGCCCCATGCCGGCGTGATCCGGTATCTGGGCCGTCTGGAACCAGCCCAGGGACTGGCCCTGCTTTTTGAGTGGGCGGAGGGGGAATGCCCTCACGCTCACTGGGAATTTGACGCAAAGCCCAAATTTACCCATCCCGATTCCGCCTATGTGAAGCTTCGCGCTCTGCCTCTGGAAAAGAAACAGCATATCGCAAAAACGCTTTTTGAGTTTCTCTGCTATACGGAGCAAAGAGGTTATGTGGCGGTGGATTTTTACGACAGCAGCCTTTTGTATGATTTTTCCACCGATACCCTCGCCATCTGCGATATCGATCTGTTCCGCAAAGCCCCTGTTACAAATACGCTGGGGGAAAACTGGCCGGGTTCTCCCCGGCTGAAAGCGCCGGAGGAATCTGAATTGGGTGCGGTGCTGGACTCTTCCACCAACGTATTCACCTTGGGAAAGCTTCTTTTGTTTCTCTTTTCCGGAGAAGAGCATCAGGACCGGGCCCATTGGGAGGACACAGAAGCCCGCTGGCAGGCGGTGCGGAAGGCAATTTCCCCCCAGCGGGAAAACCGCTTCCCCTCCCTGGCGGATTTTCAAAAGGCCTGGGAACAGGGGACTTCCCAGGAAGTTTCCCTCCTTCTCCGGGAAATAGAAGATCCGCGGGAAAAACAGCACATTGCTCGAAGTATTCTGGAAGCCCTGCCGGACTGGTTCGGCAT